>NZ_JAPHNL010000342.1 GCF_026274175.1 Streptomyces beihaiensis | reverse complement strand
CCCCGGCGGTCAGGCCGACCGCCACGACCGCCGCCGTCCAGCGCCACGACGCGGTCGACGTGACCGCCGCCGTCGCCCACGCCGCCAGCGCGGGCGGCACCAACCGCAGGTCCGCGGGCCCCTCGTCCTCCGGGCGCGGCCCTGCCTCGCTCGGCCTCGGGCCCGGGTCTTCCTCTCCTCTCCACGGAACCGGCAGCGCCCCGCCCGGCGGGTGACCGGGCCGCGCTCCGTCCTTCCGCCGCTCCGCCCCGGCCCCCGTACGGTTCATGGGCGTACCAGGTCGTGGAGGTCGTCGAAGCGGCTGGGGCCGATGCCGTCGACCTCGCGCAGTTCGTCGACGGAGCGGAAACCTCCGTGCTGTGTGCGGTAGTCGACGATGTGGCGGGCCAGCACCGGGCCCACGCCCGGCAAGGAGTCGAGCTGCTCCACCGTGGCCGTGTTGAGGGCGATCGGGCCCGTGCTTCCTCCGCCGGGCGCCGGTCCCGCCGGTGGGGCGACACCGGCCGGTTCACCGACCAGGACCTGTTCCCCGTCCATGAGGAGCCGCGCCTTGTTGAGCCCAGCCGTGTCCGTCCCCGGGCGGATGCCTCCGGCCGCCCGCAGCGCGTCCGCCACCCGCGCCCCGGCGGGCAGCCGACGGATCCCGGGCCGCCGCACCTTGCCGCTGACGTCCACGACGATCTCCGCGCCGCCCGACGCGACGGGGCCCGGAGCCGATGCCGGCGCCGACGGGACGCCGCCGCCCGCCGCGTCGGCCGCGGCCCCGACCGACCGCGGGGCCGCGCGCACCACCTCCGGGGCCCGCACCGGCTGCGTGCGCCCCGACCAGAAGTGCTGCACGGCGAAGAGGGCCACCGCGCCCAGCAGCACCGCGAGCGCCACGGCACCGCGCCGCTCGACACCGCACCGTGCCTGTAGCCACAGGGGCAGCCGATCGCGCACGGCGGCCACGGTCCGCGCCCGCCGCGACGCCACGGCCGCCTCCCCACCCGGCACGGCCGCCTCCGTTGCGGGCGAGGTCGCCTTCCGTTCCGGCGGGCCCGCGGGCTCGTCCCGCCGGGTGGGCTCCCGCGGCAGTGCCGCTGACGCCCCCGGCCCGTTCGTCTTCGACGGTGGCGCGAACAGCGCCTCCGCCCGCAGCCGCGTGCGCTCCTGCTCGACGCGGCGGCGCCTCGCCCGGCGTCGGAGGTGGCGGCTTCGCAGGTGGTGGCTGCCGCGGGGGCGGCGGTTCGGGGCTCGGCCGTCGCCTGCGCGGTCCCGGCCCGGGCCACTCGTCGCGTGTGCTGGGTGCGCGTGCGTATGCGAGCGCGTTCGAAGGTCCATGGCGCGACCGTAGACGGCACCTGCCGCATTAGTTGATCTTGGTCAAATCCTGGGGAAAACCTGCCAGTTGTGGATAACGCCGTCACCCGGTCCGGCGACTGTGCCGTCGGCCCGGCACAGCGGCCGCCCCTACGCCCGAGGCGACACCACGGCCCCGAGCAGCCCGGGGCCGGTGTGCGCGCCGATCACCGCGCCCACCTCGCTCACGTGCAGCTCGCCCAGGCCAGGTACGTGGTCGCCGAGCCACTCCGCCAGCGCCTGCGCCCGCTCCGGCGCGGCAAGGTGGTGGACGGCGATGTCCACCGGTTCGGCGCCCGCCCGCTCCGCGACGATCTCCTGCAGCCGCGCGATGGCCCGGGAGGCCGTGCGGACCTTCTCCAGGAGTTCGACGCGACCGCCGTCGAGCTGGAGCAGCGGCTTGACCGCGAGGGCCGAGCCGAGCAGTGCCTGCGCCGCGCCGATCCGTCCGCCGCGGCGCAGGTAGTCGAGCGTGTCGACGTAGAAGTACGCGGACGTGCCCGCGGCCCGCTTCTCCGCCGCGGTCACCGCCTCGTCGACGGTGCCGCCCGCGTCGGCCGTCTCGGCCGCGGCGAGCGTGCAGAAGCCGAGGGCCATCCCGACCATCCCGGTGTCCACCACGCGCACCGGGACCGGCGCCTCGCGTGCGGCGAGGACCGCGGCGTCGTACGTCCCGGAGATCTCCGCGGACAGGTGCAGCGAGACGATGCCGGTGGCGCCCGCCTCGGCGACCTCGCGGTAGATCTCGGCGAACCGCTCGGGGCCCGGTCTCGACGTCGTCACCGGCCTTCGCTTCCGCAGCGCTTCGGCCACCGAGCGGGCGGAGATCTCCGTGCCCTCCTCCAGCGCCCGGTCGCCCAGGACCACGGTCAGCGGCACCGCCGTGATGCCGTGGCGCTCCATCGTCCGCTGCGGCAGGTAGGCCGTGGAATCGGTGACGATCGCGACATGGCGGGACATGCACCGGACATTACCCTCAGGGCCCGGTCGGCGGCAGCCCGGCCCCGTCGCCCGCGTCGCCAGGCGCACCGGTCGTGTGTGCCGGGCAGCGGTCACAGCGTGCTCGGGCCGCGCTCAAGTCGTGCTCTCGGGGCGGGGTTTCCTCTGCCATGGATACACCGGCCGCACGCCCGACGGGGGGATCTCCTGGCGTGGGGCGGGGCCCTGACCGGTGGCCGGGGGCTCCTGCGTCGCCGCCGAGGGCGGCCGCGTCGTCCAGTGCCGCAGCGCGCCCGACTCCACGTCGATCTGTCGGCTCAGCGCCTCCAGGTCGTCCTGGGCGAAGTGTTCGGCACGGTCCCTCGCCGCGTGCCGCAGCGCGTCCGCGGACGCGGTGATCTTCTCCGTGCGCCGGGCGAGATCGGGCAGCAGGCCCCTCACGTACGCCTTGTCGGGCTCGCTCTCCAGACGCTTGAGCTCGGCGTCGAGATCGTGCCCGTGCGCGCTGAGGCGTTCGAAGAGGCCGAGGGACTCCTGGAGCGAGGCGTCCTCGGCCACGCGCGCGTGCAGCGCGTCCTGCGTGGCGCGCATGGACTGGCGCAGCTTCAGACGCAACTGCGCCAGCTCGCTCGCCGCGCCCGCGGTGCCCAGACTCCTGGCGCGCAGGGTGGTGTCCTCCACGGCCCGCCGCGCCTGCTCGACCCTGCGGTCCACTCCGCGCTTGGCGGCGCCGACCGCCTTCACCGTGATGTAGGCGCCGAGAACCAGGAACGCCACGAAGATCAGCGCGATGATCGCGATCACAGATCCCATGGCCCCTTGCCTCCGCCTCGTCCGCCCCGTCCGCACTGCTCTCTCCACCGTAAACGGACCGGGCAGGCCGGTGGTTCCGAACGAACCCCCAACCTGCCCGTAGGGAAGAACCCCGACCCCGTGGGCCTCGGCCCTCGGGTGCGCTACGCCGGCACGATGTTCACCAGCTTCGGCGCCCGCACGATCACCTTGCGGATACCCGCGCCGTCCAGGGCGGCGACGACCTTCTCGTCGGCCAGGGCCACCTTCTCCAGCTCCTCCTGGGAGATCGACGGGGAGACCTCCAGGCGGGCCTTGACCTTGCCCTTGATCTGTACGACGCAGGTCACGGCCTCGTCGACCACGTACTCGGGGTCGGCGACCGGGAAGTCCTGGTGGACGACCGAGTCGGTGTGGCCCAGCTTGCGCCACAGCTCCTCGGCGACGTGCGGGGCCAGCGGCGCGACCATCAGCACCAGGCGCTCGGCGACCGAGCGCGGCACGCCGCCGCCCGCGTACGTCTTGACCAGGTGGTTGTTCAGCTCGGTGACCTTGGCGATGGCGGTGTTGAACCGCATGCCCTCCAGGTCGCCGCGGACACCGTCGATCGCCTTGTGCAGGGCGCGCAGCGTGGCCACGTCGATGTCCGCGTCGGCGACGTCGGCGACCGTGGGCTCGCCGGTCGTCTCGTCGACGATGTTGCGCCACAGCCGCTGCAGCAGGCGGAACTGGCCGACCACCGCGCGTGTGTCCCACGGCCGGGAGACGTCCAGGGGGCCCATCGCCATCTCGTACAGGCGCAGCGTGTCCGCGCCGTACTCGGCGAAGATCTCGTCGGGCGTCACCGCGTTCTTCAGGGACTTGCCCATCTTGCCCAGCAGGCGCGTGACCTTCTCGCCCTGGTAGTAGTACGCGCCGTCCTGCTCCTCCACCTCGGCGGCCGGTACGGCGATCCCGCGCGCGTCCCGGTAGACGTACGCCTGGATCATGCCCTGGTTGAACAGCTTGTGGAACGGCTCGGCCGACGAGATGTGGCCCAGGTCGAACAGCACCTTCGACCAGAAGCGGGCGTACAGCAGGTGCAGCACGGCGTGCTCGGCGCCGCCCACGTACAGGTCCACGCCGCCGGTGGGCATGCCCTCGCGCGGACCCATCCAGTACTGCTCGACGGCCGGGTCGACCAGCTTGTCGCTGTTGTGCGGGTCCAGGTAGCGCAGTTCGTACCAGCACGAGCCGGCCCAGTTGGGCATGGTGTTGGTCTCGCGGCGGAAGCGGCGCGGCCCGCGGCCGTCGCCCAGGTCCAGGGTGACGTCGACCCAGTCCTCGTTGCGCGACAGGGGTGTCTCGGGCTGCGTGTCGGCGTCGTCGGGGTCGAAGGTGCGCGGGCTGTAGTCCTCGACCTCGGGCAGTTCCAGCGGCAGCATCGACTCGGGCAGCGCGTGGGCGATGCCGTCCTCGTCGTAGACGATCGGGAAGGGCTCGCCCCAGTAGCGCTGGCGGCTGAACAGCCAGTCGCGCAGCCGGAAGTTCACGGTGCCGCGGCCGATGCCCTTGCGTTCCAGCCACTCCGTCATGCGCGCCTTGGCGTCGGCGACTCCCAGGCCGTTCAGGTCGATGTCGGCGCCCGCGGAGTTGACCAGCTTCGCCTCGTACGAGGAGAACGCGTCGTCCCACGTCGACGGGTCCGTGCCGCGGTCGTCGGACGGCTGGACCACGCAGCGCATCGGCAGTTCGAAGGCGCGGGCGAAGGCGAAGTCGCGGGTGTCGTGGGCGGGGACGGCCATGATCGCGCCGGTGCCGTAGCCCATCAGGACGTAGTCGGCGATGAAGACCGGGACCTGCTCGCCGCTGACCGGGTTGATCGCGTACGCGCCCGTGAAGACGCCGGTCTTGTCCTTGGCCTCGGCCTGGCGCTCGACGTCGGACTTGGCGGCGGCCTGCTTGCGGTAGGCCGCGACGGCCTCGCCGGGGGTGGCGTGGCCGCCCGTCCACACCTGGTGGGTGCCCTCGGGCCAGGCGGCCGGGGTGATCTTCTCGACCAGGTCGTGCTCGGGCGCCAGAACCACGTAGGTGGCGCCGAACAGGGTGTCCTGGCGGGTCGAGAAGACCGTGATGACGTCTTCGCGACCGTCGAAGCCGAAGTCGATGTGGGCGCCCTCGGAGCGGCCGATCCAGTTGCGCTGCTGCAGCTTGATCGCCTCGGGCCAGTCCAGGCCGTCCAGGTCCTCGAGCAGGCGGTCCGCGTAGGCGGTGATACGCATGTTCCACTGGCGCAGCTTGGCCTTGAAGACGGGGAAGTTGCCGCGCTCGGAGCGGCCGTCGGCGGTGACCTCCTCGTTGGCCAGGACGGTGCCCAGGCCCGGCGCCCAGTTCACGGGCGCGTCGGAGGCGTACGCCAGGCGGTACTCGCCCAGGACGTCGGCGCGCTCGGCCTCGGTCAGCTCGGCCCAGGCGCGGCCACCGGGGACGGCGCGCTCACCGGTCTCGAACTGCTGGACCAGGTCGGCGATGGGCCGCGCCTTCTTCAGGTCGTCGTCGTACCAGGAGTTGAAGATCTGCAGGAAGATCCACTGGGTCCACTTGTAGTACTCCGGGTCGATGGTGGCGAACGACCGGCGCTTGTCGTGGCCCAGGCCCAGGGCGCGCAGCTGGGCCTTCATGTTCTCCATGTTGGCCTCGGTGGACACGCGCGGGTGGGTGCCCGTCTGGACGGCGAACTGCTCGGCGGGCAGGCCGAACGCGTCGAAGCCCAGGGTGTGCAGCACGTTGTGGCCGGTCATGCGCTGGTAGCGCGCGAAGACGTCCGTGGCGATGTAGCCCAGCGGGTGGCCGACGTGCAGGCCCGAACCGGACGGGTAGGGGAACATGTCCATGATGAACTTCTTGGGGCGCTCGGTGACCCGCGGGTCACCTGCCAGGTCGCCGCTCGGGTTCGGCGCCTCGTAGGTGCCGTTCTCGTCCCAGAAGTCCTGCCAGCGTGCCTCGATGTCGGCGGCCATGGCCGCCGTGTAGCGGTGCGGCGCGACCGCCGCCTCTGACGCGGTGGCGGTGTTCGTCTCGCTCATGATCCTCAAAGCTCCATCGATCGTCTCTGCACAGCGGCCAGCGGCTCGGTAAATGAAAAAGCCCCTCGCACAGGAGGGGACGCCGCGCCGATTCCGACCGCTCGCTGACTGCGGTCGGGACTGATCAGCGCGGCTCGCTAAGCAGAAGGCGTACGGCACGCATGGCGTCAGGGTACCGCAGCCGCCGCCGGGGCCGCACCCGTGTCCAGGAACGCCAGAAGCGGGCCATCCGTCCGGATGACCCGCTTCCAACATCTGTGGAGCTAAGGAGAATTGAACTCCTGACCTCTTGCATGCCATGCAAGCGCTCTACCAACTGAGCTATAGCCCCTCGCGGTCGCCGCCCGATCTTCTCGCCCGGTCTCCCTGGCGGTTTCCCCGGCGGCGACGCCAACATTACACGGTCCCCCCGGCCCCTCACCAAATCGTTTCCAGTCTGACCCGTTCTGTACGGAAAAAAGCCTGGCCCGGTCGCTACCGTCACGCCCCGTGTCCGTCCTCGCCGTCCCCCGCGCCCACCGCCGCGTCCCCGCGGCCGCGGGCTGCTGCCTGCTTTCCTTCGCCGTCTTCTGGGCCGCCCAGCGGGCCGCGCACGTCTCCCTGCTCGACGTGATGGTCTACCGGGCGGAGGGCGCGACCGTACGGGCCGGAGGCGACCTGTACGCGATGCGGGCGACCTACGCCCACCTGCCGGCCACCTACCCGCCCTTCGCGGCGCTGATGTTCACTCCGCTGACCCTCCTGGGCGACGCGGGGCTGCACACCGCGGCGACCGCCCTGAACCTCGGGCTGCTCGTCGCGTTCGCGTATCTGTCGCTGCGCCTTGTGCTGGCGCACGCGCGCGTGGAGCAGGCCCTGTGGGTCGCGGCGGGGGCCGTGTGGTGCGAGCCGGTGTGGGCGACGCTGCGCTACGGGCAGGTGAACCTGCTGCTCGCCGTGGCCGTCCTGGCGGACCTGACGCGGCGGCCGGGCCACCGGTGGGCGGGCGTCGGGATCGGCCTGGCAGCGGCGGTGAAGCTGACCCCGGCGCTGTTCGCCGTGTTCGTCCTGGGCACCGGGCTCGTCCTGGCGGCGCGCGGCGGGCAGTGGCGGCCGTGGCTGCGGCACGCGTGTGTGGCGGCACTCTCGTTCCTCGCGGCGACCGCGCTCGCCGCCGTCGTGCTGCCGTACGACTCGCGCCGCTTCTGGACGTGGGCCGTCTTCGACACGCGCCGGGTCGGGCGCACCGAGAACACCGCCGATCAGTCGCTGCGCGGGGTCCTGGCCCGCCTGCTGCACACCGCGGAGCCGGGCGCGTGGTGGGTGTCGGCGGCCGTCGTGGTCGCCGCGCTCGGTCTCGCCGTGGCCGTCACGGCGGCGGCGCGGGGGCAGCGGGCGAGGGCCGTGGTGGCGTGCGCGGTGACGGCCCTGCTGGTCAGTCCGGTCTCCTGGTCGCACCACTGGGTGTGGTGCCTTCCGCTGGTCATCGCCCTGTGGGCCGAGGGACACCGCCGCGCGGCCGCCGCGGCCGCGCTGCTGTTCTGCTCGTACGCGCTGTGGTGGGTGCCGCACGGACCCGGCCGGCCGGAACTGCACCAGAACGTGGTGGAGTTCGCCCTGTCGAGCCTGTACCCGGCGGCGGGCCTCGCTTATGCGGGGTCCGTGGGCCTCACGCTGTGGCGAACGAGTAGAAGCGCTTGAGCGTGCAGTGCTCGTCGAGCAGACGCCCGTAGATCGGCTCGCCCTCGAGCTCGCGGTACGTCTCGATCGGGTCGCCTTTTATGATCAGCGCCCGCGCGCAGTCCTCGCACCAGTACTGGTAGTCGGGATTGAGCGGTTCCATGTCGCGCACGATGGGCGTACCGCTGCCGCACCAGTCGCACGTCCTCCTGTGAGACCCCATGTCGCTCCGCTCAGCTCCAGATGTGGCCGCAGGCCGTGCACACGTACGAGACCCCGCCGTTGTCGCCGAGCATCTGGGCGACGTGCGGGGATCCGCAGGACGGGCAGGCCAGAAGGAACGGGGCGTGTGCCGGGGGAAGGTCGTCGTGGCAGGTGGGGAGTCCGGCGGATATCTCCGCCGCGCCGGGGAGGCGGTCGGCCTCCTCGATGATGCTCGCGGGCATCGCACTCCTTCCCGTCGGGCCGTCTTCGACGTACGGACGCGGTTCCCTTCCGGCGGTCCGATTCTGCCATGGCCGCGGCGGGACGGTCAGGACACGAAGGAAACGAAAAATCCCGCCCCTGATGGGACGGGATTCTCACTTCCTGTGGAGCTAAGGAGAATTGAACTCCTGACCTCTTGCATGCCATGCAAGCGCTCTACCAACTGAGCTATAGCCCCTTGCGTTCCTCTCCCTCGGGGTTTCCCCCGCGGGCCGAACAAGAAGAACTCTAGCCTGCGACCTGCCAGAAAGTGAAATCCGGTCCCCGGAGCCGTCCGGCCACCGGCCGTCGGCCACCAGTCGTCCGCCGCCGGCCGTCGGTCGCCGGCCGTCAGTCGTCGTCGCCCAGGACCGGCTCCGGCAGGGTGCCCGCGTTGTGCTCGAGCAGCCGCCAGCCGCGGTCGCTCTCGCCCAGGACGGACCAGCAGCAGTTCGACAGACCGCCCAGGCCCTCCCAGTGGTGGGCGTCCAGGCCCAGGAGGCGGCCGATGGTGGTGCGGATGGTGCCGCCGTGGCTGACCACGACCAGCAGGCCGTCGTCCGGCAGCTTGTCCACGTGGCGCAGCACCACGGGCGCGGCCCGGTCGGCCACCTCGGTCTCCAGCTCACCACCGCCGCGGCGCACCGGCTCGCCGCGCTTCCACGCCGCGTACTGGTCGCCGAAACGGGCGATGATCTCCTCGTGCGTGAGGCCCTGCCACTGGCCGGCGTACGTCTCCCGCAGCGCCTCGTCGTGGGCGACGTCCAGGCCGGTCAGCGTGGCCAGCTCGGCGGCCGTGGCGGCGGCGCGGCTGAGGTCGGAGGCGACGATCGCGTCCGGCTTCAGGGAGGCGAGCAGCCGGGCCGCCCGCTTGGCCTGGGCCACGCCGGTCGCGGTCAGCTCGATGTCGGTGGAGCCCTGGAAGCGGCGCTCCAGGTTCCACGACGTCTGGCCGTGCCGCCACAGGACGACGCGGCGGCCCCGCCGCGGAGCGCTGCTCAAAGCAGCTCTCCGGCCTGCTCGGCGACGGCCTCCTCGCGCTTGGCGTGCTCCTCGGCCTTGCCACGGGTGGCCTTCGCGTCGTCGGGCAGGTCGAGCTCGGGGCAGTCCTTCCACAGCCGCTCCAGGGCGTAGAAGACGCGCTCCTCGCTGTG
This sequence comes from Streptomyces beihaiensis, assembly GCF_026274175.1. GTDB lineage: Bacteria > Actinomycetota > Actinomycetes > Streptomycetales > Streptomycetaceae > Streptomyces > Streptomyces beihaiensis. The sequence continues at coordinate 15,238 of NZ_JAPHNL010000342.1, read as the reverse complement.
CTGGACGTGGACGACGATGTCGACGTAGTCGAGCAGGATCCAGCGGGCGTCGCGGTCGCCCTCGCGGCGCACCGGCTTGGCACCGAGCTCCTTGTTCAGCCGCTCCTCGATCTCGTCGACGATCGACTTGACCTGGCGGTCGTTGGGCGCCGAGGCGATCAGGAAGGCGTCGGTGATCGACAGCACGTCGCTGACGTCGTAGGCGATGATGTCGTGCGCGAGCTTGTCCGCGGCCGCCTGGGCCGCGACGTTGATGAGCTCGAGGGAACGGTCGGTTGCGGTCACTACTCGGCTTTCCGTTGGACTTCAGTACGTCAAGTACTTCAAGGGTCTCACGGACCACCGACAGCCCCGACGGCATTTCCCGCGGGGCCGTCGGCCGCCCGCCGCTCAGCCGCTGCCGGTGTAGTCCTGGCCGAGCACCACCGACACGTCCGCGTTGGCCGCCGTAGTGCCCTTGTGCACCGCCGACGCCGGCAGGCCGAGCGTGCGGGCGACCTCGGTGGCGTCCTGTTTGTGGGACGCGTCACCGTAGGTGACGCGCGAGGTGGCCTGAGTGGTGCCGGTGCCCGCCGGGACGTACGAGTAGCCGCCGTTGAGCAGGGCGACCCTCGCCTTCTGGGCGCGGGCCTTGTCACCCGTGGCGTCGCGCACACCGACGCGCGGTGCGTCGCCCTGGTCACCGGAGTGCAGGGTGCCGCCGAGGATGTTCTTGACCACGGAGTCCGCGGTCGCCTGCGACAAGGAGCCGTCCTTCTGGACGGGCAGCAGCGCCGTCTTGTAGGCGCCCTCCTTGGCCCGGTCGGCCAGCTTGGCGAGGAAGGCGCCGAGGCCCTTCTCGGTCAGCGGCGGCTCGATGATCTGGGCGAGAGTCTGCACAGTGATCGTCGCCGCCTGCGGATCGGACGACATCTTGCGCAGCACGCCTTGCATGACCTGGCCGAACCGCATGAGCTGCGCCGTCTGGGCCTCCCCCTTGCCCCGGTAGGTGGCGTACGCGACGGCCATCGCGCCGCCGAGCGACTGGTCGGTGCCCTTGTGGACGAGGACGCTGCCCTTCTTGTCCGGGTCCGGGATGTCCGTGTTCGTGTCGACCTCGATGTTGCCGACGAGGTCCACGAGGTTGCTGAGGTAGGGGGTGTCGAGCCTCCAGGTGCCCTGTACGTGGGTGCCGAGCAGGTTGTCGACCGCGTCGGCGGTGCCGGAGGAGCCGTCGGCCGCGACGGACTTGGCGAGCGTGGTGGAGGAGCCGTCGTCGCCGGACAGGAGCAGCGAGTTGGGCAGCAGGACCGTGGTGCCCTGGTGGGTGGTGGTGTTGTCGACCAGGAGCGCCGTGGAGGTGCCGCCCGCCTTGGTGTTGTGCAGATGGACGGCGATGACGTCACGGTTCTGGGGGCCCGCGGCGGTCGCGGCGCTCCTGGTGGCCGAGCCCTTGGAGACGAACGGCAGCTTGCCCTGGTACCAGAGGTAGCCCGCGCCGCCGACGAGGCACAGCGCCAGGACGACGACCAGCGCCACGAGCCGGTTCTTGCCGCGCCGCTTGGCCTCCTCGCGCCGCTCGCTGCGCGACTCGGTGAACTTCAGCCAGTCGATGACGTCCTCGGAGTTCTCGTCCGGCTCCTCGACGAAAGAGAACTGCTCGGTGCCGTAGTCGCCGCCGCGTCCGCGCCCACCGTCCTGGCCGGGCCGCTCGTCGCGGCCGGGCTCCTCCGGGGGCGCGGACTGCTGCGGGATGTACGCGGTGGCCTGCGCCTGCGGCGGCGCAGGCGCTTGCGGCGCCCGCTGGACCACCCGGGGCTGCTCGCCCGTGCCCGCGGCCTGCCCGTACGGGTCGTAGCCGCCGTAGGGGTCGTACGGCGGCTGGGACTGCGGGCCCGGCTGCTGGGGCTGAGTCTGAGGCTGGGGCGGCACCGGCGGCTGCTGCCCGGTCGCGTACGGGTCGTAGCCGTATCCGTACGACGATCCGTACGACGGGTCCGGCGCGGGCTGCTCGTACGGCGGCGTCTGCTGCGCCTGCCGGTACACGGGCCGGCCGAACTCGTCGTAGCCGACCAGCTCGTACTGCTGCTGGTCGTAGCCGTCGTATCGGTCGTATCGGTCGTTCACCGATGCCCCTCTCGGCGGTGCAGGGTCAGGCGGTGCAGGATCATTCGCCGCGGTACAGGCGGCGCTTGGCGATGTAACGCACGACACCGTCCGGCACCATGTACCAGATGGGGTCGCCCTTGGCGACCCTGTCCCGGCAGTCCGTGGACGAGATGGCGAGGGCCGGCACCTCGACGAGCGAGACGCCGCCCTCCGGCAGACCGGGGTCGGCGAGGGGGTGTCCCGGCCGGGTGACGCCGATGAAGTGCGCCAGGGAGAACAGCTCTTCCGTGTACCGCCAGGTGAGGATCTGGCCCAGCGCGTCGGCGCCGGTGATGAAGAACAGGTCCGTGTCCGGGTTGAGCGCGTGCAGTTCGCGCAGGGTGTCCGTGGTGTAGGTGGGGCCGCCGCGGTCGATGTCGATGCGGCTCACGGAGAACTGGGGGTTCTCCGCGGTCGCGATGACCGTCATCAGATAGCGGTCCTCGGCCGGGGAGACGCTCTTGTGGCTCTTCTGCCACGGCTGCCCGGTGGGGACGAACACCACCTCGTCCAGGTGGAACTGTGCGGCGACCTCGCTGGCCGCCACCAGGTGTCCGTGGTGGATCGGGTCGAACGTTCCGCCCATGACGCCGAGGCGGCGTTTGGCGGGCGCGGCCCCTTCACGGCCCGGGCCCCGGCCCGGGGTGACGGCCGGGCCGGTAGGCATGTCCTGCGGTTCCATGCGTGCAGAGCCTACTGGCCCGGTCTGTGCGACCCCTGCCGGGTCAGCGGTCCCGGTTGAAGCGGGTGACGACCCACAGCAGCAGGAGCAGGACGACGAGGGCGCCGCCGCCCGTCATGAACGGGCTGAGGCTCGGGTGGTTGCCGCCCTCGGCGAGAGGGGCCAGCTGGGCTGCGGTGCTGTGGAGGCTCATCGTCAGCAGGACCTATCCGGTGTGGGATCGGGATAAAGACTTTCGCCCCATCGTAAGCGGGGCGCTTCGCGGCGCTCACGCCGAGTCTTCCGTACGCGTCTCGCGTACGTGTCTTCCGTAGCGTCTCGCGTACCCGCGCGTGTCGGCGTCCGGCGCCCCGAACCGCCGCCCGCGCGCGTGGTCGGCGGTCGGCGGTCGGCGGTCAGTCGTCGCTCTTGTAGCCGCGCAGCAGGAACCAGCCGAGCAGGGCCGCGCCGACGATGCCCACGATCAGCACGACGCGCAGCAGGTTGCCCGGCCCCTGGCCGGCCGAGGAGGCCGCGCTGACGACGTGGTCAGGCCAGGCGGCCCCGATGAGGTGATCCATAACGGTCCGCTCCTTCTGTGCGCTGCCCCGCCACGGTATCCCCGCACTAGGGTGGGGGACGTCTCGGGGGGCACGACGCGACACACGGCGCGGCGCAGGACGCGACAACCGAACACGACCGACGCATGGGGGACGGACGCATGCCCGACGAACCGAACGACCGGCACGAGCACGGTCAGGAGCACGCGCGCGTGCCGAGCAGGCGGCGCAGGATCTTCCCGGGGATCTCGTCGCGCGCGTACGAGCACCCGGCGGACCGCTCGGCGCTGGTGGCGCTGCGCAAGCTCAGCGGTTTCGACACGGTCTTCAAGGCGCTGAGCGGGCTGCTGCCCGAGCGGAGCCTGCGGCTGCTGTTCCTGTCGAACTCGGTGCGGGTCTGCGAGGAGCAGTTCACCCACCTCGACGTGATGCTGCGCGACGCCTGCCACATCCTGGACCTGGAGAAGGTCCCGGTGATGTACGTGAACCAGGACCCGCAACCGAACGCGATGTGCATCGGCATGGACGAGCCGATCATCGTCGTCAGCACCGGCCTGGTGGAGCTGCTCGACGAGGAGGAGATGCGGGCGGTCGTCGGCCACGAGGTCGGGCACGCGCTGTCGGGGCACGCGGTGTACCGCACGATACTGCTGTTCCTCACCAACCTGGCGATGCGCGTGGCGTGGATCCCGCTCGGCAACCTCGCGATCATGGCGCTCGTGACGGCGCTGCGCGAGTGGTTCCGCAAGTCGGAGCTTTCCGCCGACCGGGCGGGCCTCCTGGTGGGGCAGGACGTGCAGGCGTCGATGCGCGGCCTGATGAAGATCGCGGGCGGTAACCATCTGCACGAGATGAACGTGGACGCGTTCCTCAAGCAGGCCGAGGAGTACGAGTCCGCGGGCGATCTGCGCGACTCCGTGCTGAAGATCATGAATGTGCTGCCGCGCTCGCACCCCTTCGCGGCCGTGCGCGCGGCCGAGCTGAAGCGGTGGTCCGAGAGCCGTGACTTCCAGCGGTTGATGGACGGCCACTACCCGCGGCGCGGCGAGGACAAGGACACGTCGGTGAGCGACTCGTTCAAGGAGTCGGCCGCGCACTACACGGACCAGGTCAAGAGTTCGAAGGACCCGCTGATGAAGCTGGTCACGGACCTCGCGGACGGCGCGGGCGACCTGGGCGGCAAGGTGTGGCGCGGCTTCGGCAACTTCGGGCGGGCCGGCACGGACGACCGGGGCGACCGGGGCGACCGGGGCGAGGACACGGACCGGCCGCGGGACTGACGCGGTGACCCGGCAGGGCTGGCCCGTTCACGCCGACGGCTGGGCTGCCGCCGACGGCTGGGCTCCCGGGGCCAGGGCACCGCACAAGGCGGCCGACGCGTCGCCCGTCGCGTACGGGTCGGTCCCCGCCGGGCCGCCCTTCTTGGCGGACTCGTCCGCGAACAGCGGCCGCAGATGGTCGGCGGTGCTGTCGGCGCAGGAAGCCGGTCCGGCCTGCACGGTGGAGACCAGCACCTCGGCCTGGTGGTTGCGCAGGTCTTCGCGGTCGAAGCGGAAGCGCAGCTCGCGGCGGACGGTGAAGAGCGACACCTCGGCCGACCCGTGCGCGGGCCGCACCGCGTAGACGAAGGTGTGGTCCGTGGTGACCTCAAGGGTGTTCGGGTCGGTCTCGGCCACGTGCAGCGTGCCCCGTACACGGACCTCGGTGTCGGCGAGGGCCGTCTGCTCGGGGTCGAAGCGGACCAGCCACCCGGTGGCGGCGTGCTGCCCGTCGGCGGTGGGCGTGCGGAAGCTCTTGTCGAACTGGTCGAGCTGCTGCGGGTCGACCAGGGAGCGGACGTCGCGCACGGCGCCGCCGGTGAGCGTGTCCGGGTGGAGCGAGGAGTCGACGAGGTAGTCCTTGGCGATGCCGAGCGCGCCGCTGACCTGGCTGTCGGAGAAGTGCGCGGTCGCCGCGGGGTGCGCGGCGACCGGAATGCCCCTGGCCCCCTTCTGGAAGTGGACGGCGGGGCTGCGCGCGTACAGCTCGTCGGCGGTTCTGGCCCCGGGCACCTTCCCGGCGGGCGCGAGCGGGAGCACGGTCATCCGCAGCGGGTCGACGTGCCGGGCGAGGGGCGTGCCCGGGTACGGGCTGCGTACGCCCATGTAGATCGCGGTACCGAAGGCGACGAGGATGAGGACGACCAGGAGCACGGCCTGCCGGGTCAGGGTGTGGCGCAGGACGGGGGCGCGGCGGACGGCCGGGGTGTGGTCGGTGATCCGCTCCTGGGCGGAGAACTCCTGGAGCCGGGCAGCCCTGACGAACGATTCGTCGAAGACGACGGACCGGTATTCGTCATCGCTCTTTCCGCCACCGCCAGGGGTGCCTTCCGGTGTCCCCTCCGGTGGGTCTCCTGGGCGGCCCATACTTTCAGGGTAGGTCTGCGCGCCGCCCGGTAAACGCCCTGGTACGCGACAACTTCGCACAGTGTCCCGCGCCCATGGCCGTACCGCTGCTCAGGGCGTTCGCGGAGCCGCCGACGCCGGGGGCGCGGAGTAGTCCGCGGAGGCGGACGCGGCGGCCGACGGGAGCGCCGGGGAGTTCTGCTCCAGCTCGGTCGTCGCGGGTGACGGCACCGGGTCCTGGCGGCCGCCGGAGGCGCCGCGGTAGACGGCGGTGAAGGCGAGGGCGACCATGCCGATACCCATGAGCAGGGCGAGCGCCCAGGCGATGGGGCGCCGCCAGCGGAGCATCGCCGCGGAGGCGAGGCGGCCGGGTCCGCCGCGCGCGAGCTCTTCCTCGTACAGCTCGTCGGGGGCGTAGGGGTCGCCCTCGAAGTCGCCGCAGTCGTCGAGGCCGTGCTCGTCCGCGTAGTAGTCCTCGTCGGGGGCGCGGCGCAGGCGGGCTCTGCGGGCCTCTCGCTCCTGGGCCTCCGCGCGGGCCTGCGCGGCCGCGAGCAGCCGCTCCACGGCGGTGGGCTCGTGGACCTCGGCGGCCTTCACGAAGTCCTCGTCGAAGACCACGGAGGCGAACTCTTCGTCCCAGCCCCCGCGGTCGCGGTCGTCGTCGGGCTCTTCGCCGTCGGTAAACGGCGTGCCCCCCACGTCCTCCGGCACGCGTCCAGAGTAGACCTGGGGGGACGTTTTGGGCAGACGCAGACGCAATCCGCCGGAATTCCCCTCAGCGGGTCACCGCCAGCGGGTCACCGTCAGCGGGTGTGGCCGTCGCCCGTGACGATGTACTTGGTGCTCGTCAGCTCGGGCAGGCCCATCGGGCCGCGGGCGTGCAGCTTCTGCGTGGAGATGCCGATCTCGGCGCCGAAACCGAACTGGCCGCCGTCGGTGAACCGGGTCGAGGCGTTGACGGCGACGGTGGTGGAGTCGACGAGCTGGGTGAAGCGGCGGGCCGCGGGCTGCGAGCCGGTCACGATGGCCTCGGTGTGGCCGGAGGAGTAGCGACGGATGTGGGCGACGGCGGCGTCGAGGTCGTCGACGACGGCGGCCGCGATGTCGTACGAGAGGTACTCGGTCTCCCAGTCCTCCTCGGTCGCCGCGACGACGGTCGCCTTGGAGCCCTCGGCGTGGGCCGCGATCCGCGTGTCGGCGTGGACGGTGACGCCGGCGTCGGCGAGCGCGTCGAGGGCACGCGGCACGAACACGTCGGCGATGCCGGCGTGGACGAGGAGCGTCTCGGCCGCGTTGCACACCGAGGGGCGCTGTGCCTTGGAGTTGACGAGGATGTCGACGGCCATGTCGAGGTCGGCGGCGGCGTCCACGTAGACGTGGCAGTTGCCGGTGCCGGTCTCGATGACGGGGACGGTGGAGTTCTCCACGACGTTCTTGATGAGCGAGGCACCGCCGCGCGGGATGAGCACGTCGACGAGGCCGCGGGCACGCATCAGCTCGGTGACGGAGTCGCGGGACTCGCCGGGCACCAACTGGACGGCGTCGGCGGGCAGACCGGCGGCGGCGACGGCGTCGCGCAGCACGGCGACGAGCGCGGTGTTGGACTCGTACGCGGACGAACTGCCGCGCAGCAGCACGGCGTTGCCGGACTTGAGGCAGAGGGCGGCGGCGTCGACCGTCACGTTGGGGCGGGCCTCGTAGATGATGCCGACGACGCCGAGCGGGACACGGACCTGGCGCAGATCGATGCCGTTGGGCAGGGTCGAGCCGCGGACGACCTCGCCGACGGGGTCGGGCAGGGCGACGATGTCGCGCACGTCGGAGGCGATGGCCCTCACCCGTTCGGGGGTGAGGGTGAGCCGGTCGACGATGGCGTCGGGGGTGCCGGCCGCACGGGCCTTGGCGATGTCCTTGGCGTTGGCCTCGACGATTTCCGCGGTACGGGCGTCGAGCGCGTCGGCGACGGCCGCGAGCGCGGCGTCCTTCGCCGCGCGCGGGAGCGGCGCGATGGCGGCCGCCGCGGTCCTGGCGCGGTGGGCTGCCTGGGTGACCGGGGTCGTCGAGTCGTTCGTCATGCTCCGCAGCGTAATCGGCCGTGGTGGTCCGTCCACCCCGTGTTCCGTTGGGTGAGACTGAGCGAGACTGCGTGAGGCTGAGCGAGGCCGAGTGAGACATGGCCGAAAACGGTTCACCGGTCAGAAGGGGTGCACGCCCACCGGTGTGGCGGGGCGCGGACCCTGTCCCTCCGCGATGCGGTGATGGTAGGTCTGGCGGTCGATGACCTCCAGGCCGACGATCTCCCACGGCGGCAGCCGCGAGGTGCGGCGGTGCTCGCCCCACAGGCGCAGCGCCACGGCCGCCGCGTCGTGCAGGTCGCGGGCCTCCTCCCAGTAGCGGATCTCGGCGTGGTCCTCGGCGTACCGGCTGGTCAGCAGGAAGGGATGGTCGTGGGCGAGCTGCTCCAGGCCGCGGCGGACCTCGGCGAGCGGGGTGGCGGTGCCGGAGACGCTGAGCGTGATGTGCCACAGCCGGGGGCCCTCGTCGCGCTCCTTGCCGGAGCCGGCCGCGTCATCGGCGCGGGCGGCGGCCGCGGTCTTCTCGCCCGCCGCCGCCTCTTCGTAGGTGTCTCCCGCGGCCACGCTGGTCAGCGTCCGCCCCGCAGACCCTCGGGGCGTCGCCCCCGGGCGCGCTCGTCTCACGACGGCCTCCTTTGCGCAGTGGTCGTGCGGTCTTGATGGTCGTGGGGTCTTGATGGTCGTGTCGGTCTTCCGGGCCTTCCCTGCATGAACTTCCCCGCATCAAGAGTTGAGCAGTCCACGAGGCTTCATGGGGCCGTTTTGGGGAAGCTCCCCCTCGGGTGGCAGGCTTTCGGCCTTTCGCACAGGTGGTTTCGAAGGTTCTACCTGGGGCTCTGCGGCGGTTCATGCCCCGAGGAGAACGAGGTCGTCCCTGTGTACGACTTCCCGTTCGTAGGCGGGGCCGAGTTCGCGGGCGAGCTCGCGGGTGGAGCGGCCGATCAGTTGCGGGATCTCCTTGGCGTCGAAGTTGACCAGGCCGCGGGCGACGGCGCGGCCGTTCTCGTCGCGCAGCTCGACCGGGTCGCCGGCGGCGAACTCGCCCTCCACCGCGGCGATCCCGGCGGGCAGCAGCGACTTGCGGCCCTGGACGACGGCCCGTACGGCACCGGCGTCGAGTGTGAGGGCGCCCTGCGGCGTGGAGGCGTGCTGCAGCCACAGCAGGCGGTCGGCGCTGCGCCGGCCCGTGCGGTGGAAGTAGGTGCCGGTGTCACGGGCGGCGAGGGCGTCGGCGGCGTGGACGGCGGAGGTGAGGACGACCGGGATGCCGGCCGCGGCGGCGATGGAGGCGGCCTCGACCTTGGTGACCATGCCGCCGGTGCCGACGCCCGCCCGGCCCGCGCTGCCGATCTCGACGTGCGCCATGTCGGCGGGGCCCGTGACCTCGGCGATGCGTGAGGTGCCCGGCCTGCTCGGGTCGCCGTCGTAGAGGCCGTCGATGTCGGAGAGGAGGACGAGCAGGTCGGCGCGGACGAGGTGGGCGACGAGGGCGGCGAGCCGGTCGTTGTCGCCGAAGCGGATCTCGTCGGTGGCGACGGTGTCGTTCTCGTTGACGACGGGCAGGGTGCCCATCGCCAGGAGCTGGTCGAGGGTGCGCGACGCGTTGCGGTGGTGGGCACGGCGCGCCATGTCGTCGCTGGTGAGCAGGACCTGGCCGACGCGGAGGCCGTAGCGGGCGAAGGACGCCGTGTAGCGGGCGACGAGGAGGCCCTGGCCGACGCTGGCGGCGGCCTGCTGGCGGGCGAGGTCCTTGGGGCGGCGGGTGAGGCCGAGTGGCGCGAGCCCGGCGGCGATGGCGCCCGAGGAGACCAGGACGATCTCCTTCTCCCCGCCGCCGCGGTGCCGCGCCAGGACGTCCACGAGGGCGTCGACGCGGTCCGCGTCCAGGCCCCCGGCCGCCGTGGTGAGCGATGACGATCCGACCTTGACCACGATCCGGCGGGCCTCCGCCACACCGTGCCGTACCCCGCGTGCTGCCCCAGTTGTTGCCCCTGACATGGTCCGCAATCTACGTGAAGGGCACCGGCCGACGCTCTCGCGTTTCGAGGGACGGACCGGTCCCGGCCAGAGGCCGGACGGGAGATTCGGCCCACAGGTTGCCCACAGGATGTCCAAGTTCCCTGGGAACGACGACATGAACGATTGCCCAAGGCACTGCAAAAGTCATACGGTCAGGTCGGTCTTCCGTTTCCCCACGAGACGGATCAGCCCCCCACGCTGTCCCCCCCCCACCTACCTCCACCCCTGCCAGGAGCCCAGCCCGTGCCCTCCGCCGGACTTTCCTCGCGCCTCGCTTCACCTCGCGCTCTGCAGCTCTCCGCACTCCTCGCGATGTTCGCCCTCTACATGGCCCAGCTCGTCAGCGCGCTGATCCCGTACGTTCCCGTGTTCGTCACCGCGAGTGTGACGGGCATCGCTTTCGACACGTATCTGCAGTACCGCCGCCCGGCGGTGGTCGCGCTCCTGGGCAAGATACGTTTCGACGTCACCGTCCGGCAGCTGCTGCGCGACATGCTGATCGTGGTCGGCCTGCTGCGCATCGACGGCATCGACCCACTGGGCGAGCAGGCCCCCCTGCTGATCGCGCTGCTCGTCATGTACGTGTGCCACTTCGCCTGCCAGGCCGCCGCGATCGTGGTGCGCCGTGACCGTACGCTGCCGGTCGTCACGCGCAACATCGACACCTCGGCGCTGCGCCTGTCCGCCGCGCCGCCGCGTATTCTGGCCCGCCGCGCCAGCCACCGCCTGCTGACGTTCTCGGTCCCGGCCACCGTCGGCCTGGCGCTCACCGCCGCCACCACCGACGCCCACTGGGGCGGCATCGGCATCGGCGTCTCCATCGCCCTGTTCGGCGGCGGCGCCCTGTGTCTGGCCACCTGGCTGCGGCCCGGCAGGCGCGCGGCCGGCGAGCGGGAGGTCATGGCGTGGCTGGACGCGTGGCTCGCCGACTACCAGCCGACCGTGGCCATGTACTTCTCCGGCGGCACCGCCTCCGCGTACCAGGCGAACATGTGGCTGTCCACTCTCGCCGACGTCGAAGGCAAGCCGCTGATCGTGCTGCGCGAGCGGTTCATGGTGAACAAGATCGACGCGACCGACGTGCCGGTGATCTGCTTCCCGAAGGTCGCCTCGATGTTCGCCCTGGAGAACTCGACGCTGAAGATGATGCTGCACCCGGCCAACGCCGCGAAGACCTCCCAGGTGCTGCGCATCCCGACCATCAAGCACGCGTTCATCAACCACGGCGAGTCCGACAAGCTGAGCTCCTGCAACCCGTACGCGAAGGCCTACGACGAGGTGTGGGTGGCGGGGCCCGCGGCCCGCGACCGCTACCGGTTGGCCGATGTCGGCGTCGAGGACAAGGACGTCGTCGAGGTGGGCCGCCCCCAGCTCTCCCCCATCCAGGTCGGCACCGGCGCGAAGGGTCCGGCGGCTGACAAGGCGTACACGACCGTCCTGTACGCCCCCACCTGGGAGGGCTGGGACGGCAACCCCGGCAACACCTCGGTGGTCCTCGCGGGCGAGAACATCGTCCGCCACCTGCTCGCCGACGACCGGGTGCGGCTCGTCTACAAGCCGCACCCGATGACCGGCTCCCAGGTCCCCGCCGCGGGCGCCGCCAACGAGCGCATCATGGCGATGATCCGCGAGGCCAACGCCCGCCGCTCGGGCGCCCGTCCTGGCCCCGAGGCCGCCGCCGAGCTGACCCGCCGCGCCGCGGAGCTCGACCGGCTGACCTCCACCACGTTCCGCACGAGCGCGGACGAGATGGAGCGGATGATGCTCCAGGGCCGCCCCGACGGTGACCGGCAGGCAGCCGTGGCCGAGGCGACGGCGGCGTGGGAGGCGGCGTACTGGGCGTCGTTCCCCGAGTGGGAGCACCTGATCGTCACCGACGCGCGCCCGGCGATCTTCACCTGCTTCAACCAGGCCGACGTGCTGATCTCCGACGTCTCCTCGGTCGTCTCCGACTGGCTGAGCAGCGAGAAGCCGTACGCGGTCGCCAACACCTCGGGTATGTCCGAGGTGACGTTCCGGGCGGCTTTCCCGACGGTGAGCGCCGCGACGGTCCTGACGCCCGACGCGAAGGGTGTGCCGGACCTTCTCGCGTCCGTTCGCGGCGAGCGCGAGGACCCGCACGCCGAGGCCCGCGCCTCACTCAAGGAGCACCTCCTGGGCCCCTCGAACCCACCCTCCGTCGACCGCTTCAACGCCGCCGTGCGCGCGCTGTGCGCCAAGGCGGACGAGCGGCGGGTGCGGATGGCCGCGCGCGGCGGGACGGCGGGCATTCCGGCACAGCGCTCCACCGGTGACGCGGAGAGCACGTCGTCCGAGTCCGAGGACTCCGTCACGGCGTAGGCGCGGCCGGCCGTACGCGGCACGGGGCCCGGGAGTGACCTCCCGGGCCCCGTGCCGTAGGGTCCGCGATCAAGGACCGGCCTCGTCGTGGCCGGCGTCCTTTCCAGAGGATGCCCACTGCCCTCGTCCCCCGTACCCCGTATCTCCCCCGCCTCCCCCGTCTCCCCTGTCCCTCTCGTCTCCCCTCGCCCGCCGCGGTCTCCTCAAGGCCGGCACCTCGGGCGTGTCGGGCGACCGCCGCACGAACCTGTTCCACAAGAACGACCTGGTCTGACCGGACTGCCCGGTGGGCGGGCTCACAGCCCTAGAACGGGTCGAACCCGTCGAACTCCTCCTGGGCCTCGTCCCGTTCGGCCTGCTTGTCGCGGCGGCGCTGCGCGGCGGGGCGCGGCGCCTCGAAGCGGTGGTCCTCGCCGCGGCGGCCGAGCATCTCGGCGCCCGCCATCATCGTGGGCTCCCAGTCGAAGACGACCGCGTTCTCCTCGGGGCCGATGGCGACGCCGTCACCGGCGCGGGCGCCCGCCTTCATCAGCCGGTCCTCGACGCCGAGGCGGCTGAGCCGGTCGGCGAGGTAACCGACGGCCTCGTCGTTGTTGAAGTCGGTCTGGCGCACCCAGCGCTCCGGCTTCTCACCGCGCACACGGAACAGCGGCTCGCCCTCGACCTCCTCGCGCACGACGGTGAAGCCCGCCTCGTCCACGGCCGCCGGGCGGATGACGACGCGCGTCGCCTCCTCCTTGGGCTTCGCGGCGCGCGCGGTGGCGACCAGGTCGGCGAGCGCGTACGACAGTTCCTTGAGGCCGGTGTGGGCGACGGCGGACACCTCGAAGACCCGGTAGCCGCGCTCCTCCAGGTCGGGCCTGACCATCTCGGCGAGGTCCTTGCCGTCGGGCACGTCGATCTTGTTGAGGACGACGATCCGGGGCCGGTTCTCCAGGCCCGCGCCGTACTCCTTCAGCTCCGCCTCGATGACGTCGAGGTCGGAGACCGGGTCACGGTCCGACTCCAGCGTCGCCGTGTCCAGTACGTGCACGAGCACGCTGCACCGCTCGACGTGACGCAGGAACTCCAGGCCGAGGCCCTTGCCCTGGCTGGCGCCGGGGATGAGGCCCGGCACGTCGGCGATCGTGTAGACCGTCGAGCCCGCCGTGACCACGCCCAGGTTCGGCACGAGCGTGGTGAACGGGTAGTCGGCGATCTTCGGCTTGGCGGCCGATAGGACCGAGATGAGCGAGGACTTGCCCGCGCTCGGGTAGCCGACGAGCGCCACGTCGGCGACGGTCTTGAGCTCCAGGACGACATCACGTACGTCACCGGGCACGCCGAGCAGCGCGAAACCGGGGGCCTTGCGGCGAGCCGAGGCAAGGGCCGCGTTGCCGAGGCCGCCGCGACCGCCCTGGGCGGCGACGAACGACGTGCCCTGGCCGACCAGGTCCGCGAGGACGTTGCCCTGCTTGTCGAGGACGACCGTGCCGTCCGGGACCGGAAGAATCAGGTCCTGGCCGTCCTTGCCGGAGCGGTTGTCGCCCTCGCCCGGCTTGCCGTTGGTGGCCTTGCGGTGCGGCGAGTGGTGGTAGTCGAGGAGCGTGGTGACGTCCTGGTCGACGACCAGGATCACATCGCCGCCACGGCCGCCGTTGCCGCCGTCGGGGCCGCCGAGCGGCTTGAACTTCTCCCGGTGCACGGAGGCACAGCCGTGGCCTCCGCTACCCGCGGCGACGTGCAGCTCGACGCGGTCCACGAAGGTGGTCATGGTTCAGTGCCTCCAGAAACGTACGGAATGTCTTAGCTCTAACACGCGAAAGGCGGACCCGCTTCCCCGGCAGGGAAGTGAGGTCCGCCTCGCGAAAAGTCCGGTCAGCGTGCCGTTCAGGCGACCGGGACGATGTTCACGACCTTGCGGCCGCGGTGGGTACCGAACTCCACCGCACCGGCGTCGAGCGCGAACAGCGTGTCGTCCTTGCCGCGGCCGACGCCGTTGCCCGGGTGGAAGTGGGTGCCGCGCTGGCGGACCAGGATCTCACCGGCGTTGACGACCTGACCGCCGAAGCGCTTCACGCCGAGCCGCTGAGCGTTGGAATCGCGACCGTTCCGAGTGGACGATGCGCCCTTCTTGTGTGCCATGTCTCCTCAGTCCCTTACTTCGCAGCCGTGGGGATCTCAGTGACCTTGATCGCCGTGTACTGCTGGCGGTGGCCCTGACGACGGCGGTAGCCGGTCTTGTTCTTGTAGCGAAGGATGTCGATCTTCGCGCCCTTGTGGTGGTCCACGACCTCGGCCTGGACCTTGATGCCGGCCAGCACCCACGGGTCGCTGGTCACGGAGTCACCGTCGACGAGCAGCAGGGTCGAGAGCTCGACCGTGTCGCCAGCCTTGGCAGTGGAAATCTTGTCAACCTCAACGATGTCGCCGACAGCAACCTTGTGCTGGCGACCACCGCTGCGCACGATGGCGTACACGCGGATCTCTCTCTCGCTCGTAACGGAACCCCCGCAGTCCAGCCGCACGCGGCCTCTCCGGCCCGAGCCCGACGGGCTCACCCGGAGGAAGAGGTTTACGGGAGTGAGGCGGGCCCGATGGACACGCCGACGGTCAAGGTTACGGGGCGCCCCTCGGACGGGTCAAACCGAGCCCCGCCCGCCCCGCCCTGTCCGGTCCGGTCCGGTTGCGGCCGGATCGGACGGACGGGGCGGGCGGGACGGCTCAGGCCTGGGCCTCGGCGGCCGCGGTCTTCTTCGCGGTCGTCTTCTTGGCCGTCGCCTTCTTCGTGGCGGCCTTCTTGGCCGTCGTCTTCTTGGCGGCCGTCTTCTTCGTGGCCGTCGTCTTCTTCGCCGCGGTCTTCTTGGCGGTGGTCTTCTTGGCCGCCGTCTTCTTCGCGGTCGTCTTCTTGGCCGTCGCCTTCTTCGCCGCCGTCTTCTTGGCGGGCGCCTCGGGCTCGGCCTGCGTGGGCTCCGCCTCCGTGGCGGTGGCCGTGGCCGACGGGACGACCACGACGGCCGTTTCCTCGGCCGCCGTCGGCGCGGCCGCCTTGCGCACGGCACGGCGGCGCGGGCGGGCCGGGGAGATCGGAAG
>NZ_JAPHNL010000341.1 GCF_026274175.1 Streptomyces beihaiensis | reverse complement strand
GCCAGCGTCGCGGCGCACGCCCCGGCCGCGTACCCGCCGAGCGCGGTCAGCGGGGCGAGGGTGTCGCCGCCCGCCCCGTGGCCGGCCGCGACGCCGAGCAGGACCAGGTTCCCGGTCATCACCCCGGCGAACACCGTGCCGAGCGCCGTGAACGCCAGCGCGTCCACGGCCCCCGAGGCACCCGCGAGCAGGACGAGGGAGAGATGGGTGCGCCTGTTCATGGAGGCGACCGTAAGCACGCCGGGCGGGGTGGCGCGGACCGGACGCGCCGGTACCGTGATAGCGAACATGGGCGGCAGCGCGTAAGAAGGCATCTGTCGAAGCGCTTCGACAGATGCCTGGACAGGCGTTGGTCCCGCCCCGTAGGGTCATCGTCGAACCGCTTCGCCCGCTCCCAGGAGATCGCCATGGTCACGCTCGCAGAGGTCGCACGGCACGCCGGAGTCTCCGCCAGCACCGTGAGCTACGTCCTCAGCGGGAAGCGGTCCATCTCCGCGGCCACCCGCGAGCGCGTCGAGAACAGCGTCCGCCAGCTCGGCTACCACCCCAACGCCGGAGCCCGCGCCCTGGCCAGCAGCAAGTCGAACATCATCGCCCTGATGGTGCCGCTGCGCACCGACATGTACGTGCCCGTGATGATGGAGATAGCGATGGCCGTCGCCACCGCGGCTCGCACCCATGGCTACGACATCCTCCTGCTCACCGGTGAGGAGGGCGCGCAGGCCGTGCGCCGCATCGAGGGCAGCGCGCTCGCCGACGCGGTGATCGTCATGGACGTGCAGCTCGACGACGAGCGGTTGCCGCTGCTGCGCACCGCGAGCCGCCCCGCCGTCCTCATCGGTCTGCCCTCCGACACCAGCGGCCTGAGCTGTGTCGACCTCGACTTCGCCGCCGCGGGCGCCGAGTGCGCGCAGGCCCTCGCCGACCTGGGGCACCGCGAGATCGCCGTCATCGGCGAGGCCGCCGCCGTGTACGAGCGGCGCACCGGCTTCGCCGAGCGGACCCTGGCCGGTCTGCGCGAGCGCAGCGCCGAACTCGGCCTGCGGCTGTTGCACCGGCCCTGCGAAGGCAGCTACGCGTCCGTGTCGGCGACGCTGGCGCGGGTCTTCGACGAGCGGCCCGGCGTCACGGCGTTCGTCGTGCAGAACGAGGCGGCCACCGATCCGCTGCTCGCGCTCCTGCGCCAGTCGGGCCGTGCCGTCCCGGAGGACGTGTCGGTCGTCGCGGTCTGCCCCGAACAGGTCGCCGCGCACGCCTCCGTGCCGCTCACCTCGGTCGCGGTGCCCGCGCAGGAGATGGGGCGGCGCGCCGTCGAGCAGGTCATCGCCAAGATCGAGGGCCGAGGCGCCGACGAGGAGGTCGTCCTCATCGAGCCCGAGCTGACCGTGCGCGAGAGCACGGCCCAGGCGCCCGCCGGAGCCTGAGCCGTGCGTGGGGGGACAGCGGTCGGCTGCTGGATCAGCTGCTGGAGACGCTGTAGCTGTTGGTGACGAAGTCCATGCCGCCCGACGACGACGTGATCTCGTAGCCGAACTGGACGTCACCGACGGTCACGTCGCCCCACCACCCCTTGCCCTCGATCCACTTCAGGATCGGCAGGATGCGCATGGTGCCGGACGACGAGTTCGACGTGCGCACGAACGAGTACACGGCATTGGAGCCGTTGTCGCCCTTGTAGACGGTCCAGGTGTCGCTGCCCAGGGTCAGCGTGCCCTGGGAGGTGCCGAGCGGCCCGACGGGCCCGGTGCGGTTGACCCACAGCATGATCTCGTGGGAGTGGTCGCTGTCCCAGATGTCGTACGCGGTCTCGTACGCCCCCGAGGACGGCACGGTCACGTTGTACTCGCTGGTGAGCGAGGACAGCGAGCTGAGCCGTTTGCCGACGACCTTCTTCTCGTTGGGGTACGACTTGATGCCGCCCGTGTTCGGCTGGTCGGACCACACGCCCCAGTTCGACGAGGAGTTGGCCCAGATGGTCTGCGGGCCCGCGCCCGAACCCCAGATGTCGTTGTAGAGCGTGTATCCGTCGGAGGTCGTGTACTGGCCCCACTGGTCGGACGACCACCACACGGCCGCCTGGGCCGGTCCGGAGGCGAGCGCGAGCAGCGCGCCCGCGGTCAGGGCGGAGCCGAGGCCGAGGGTGGCCCGGCGGGCTCCGCGGCGGTGCGGGCGGTGTGGCGTGGGGTGTTCCGCGGTCGGTGCCATGGTGTCCCTTCCATGGTCGGTGGTGGGGGGAACTACCGTGTGCTCAGGCAGAGTTCACGGTCCCCGCCGGCGGTCAGGCGAATGCGTCTGCCGCCGTCGGCGGAGGTGTGGAGGGTGATGCGCGCGTCGCGTGAGGGCCGAACCACGGCGGTGCAGCGGCCGTCGTCCCACGTCAGGTCGACGCTCGCGCCGAACCGTGTCCGCAGCCCCCGCACCGCCCCGCCGCGCCAGTGCGGCGGGGCGGCGGGCAGCAGCACGAGCCGGTCGGGCGTCGACTGGACCAGGGCCTCGGCGACCACGGCCGGCAGGGCGTGCGCCGCGTCGGCGTTGTACACGTCGCGGCTCGGGTAGTGCGCGCTCATCAAGGAGGCGTGGAAGTAGTCGCCCCCGAGCACCCGCCGCAGCGCGCCCGCCACCCGGTCGCCGTCCCGCAGCCGGGCGGCGATCAGGGCGTGGTGCAGGTGGCCGTGGGCGGAGTCGTTCTCGGCGCCGCGCAGTTCCAGCGCCCGGTGGGCCGCCCGCGCGAGCTCCGGCGTGTCGTACGGGGTGATGTCGTGGTGCGGCCACACCGGGTAGAGGTGGCTGAGATGGCGGTGGTCGTAGGTGTCGTCGAGGCCGGGCCACGCCCACTCGGCCAGCGCCCCGTCCGCGTTGACCCGGTAGTCGGGCAGCCGGTCGGCGAGCGCGGTCCACCGGTCGGCGTCGGCGCCCGGGTGCCAGGCGGCGGCGGTGAGCAGCGCGTGCCGGGCCGCCGCGATGTCCATGGTGGCGTTCAGCGTGCCCCAGGACGCGTTCGCGGGCCGGTTCTCCGGCGAGTACGACGGGACGACGACCACCCGGCCGTCCGGCCCGGTGTGCGTGAGGAAGTCCTCGTAGAACACGGCTAGTTCGGCGAGGGCGGAGGCCAGCCAGGCGGGCCGGACGCCGGTCGTCTCGGCCTGCTCGACCAGCGGCGTGAGCAGCCAGTCGGCGCCCGCCGTCCACAAGTGCAGCGGCCACTCGCGCTGGAAGTGGTAGGCGTGGCCCGACGCGCCGTCGGTGTGGGCGGGGGCCACGATGCCGCGCGCCGCGAAGACCGCCCGTGCGTTGTCCCGCCAGTCGCCCAACTGGCCCTGGACCAGGGCCCGCAGGGCATCCGTGACTTCCACGAGCGCGCAGGACGCGGCCGACGCCGTCTGCAGGTTCAGGTTGGCGTCGGTGGTGAAGGCGCCGGACCAGGCGGTGTCCCACGCGCCGGTCCACAGCCCGGTCAGCCGCGGCGGCAGCGCACCCGACGAGCTGAGCAGGTGGTAGCGTCCGGCCGCGAACAGCCGCTCCACCAGCGCCTCGCTCCTCGGATGCGCGGCCAGCAACTGGCTGCCCGGCAGGGCCCGTTCGGTACCCGCCCCACGAAGGGTGAAGGTGACGCGCCGGTAGGCGGTGCGGTGCAGCGCCTCGTGGCGGGCGAGCAGCTTCTCGTACGTCTGGGCCACGCGGGCCGCGCCGTCCGGCCCCGCCGCGTCGATCAGCTCGGCCAGCTGTCCGGCGTCGGTGCGGGCGTCGGCCTCTCCGGTGTGCCGCCGCACCCGCGTGAGCAGCAGCAGCCCGTCCGTGCCCGTCACCCGCAGCCCCGCCCGGCCGAGTTCGGTGCGTCCGCCGTGCGGCACGACGAGCGTCAGGCCGGTGTAGGCGAGCTCGCTGTCCGGGTACCGGCAGCGCAGCGTCAGGTGCGCGCCGTACGGGGTGCGCACGACTGCGCGGCCGACCCGCAGCCCGGCCGGGGCACCCGGCAGGCGGTGGTCGAGCAGCACCTCGCCGTCGAGCGCGGGACCGGTCACGTACTGCACCACGACGTCGTCGGCGCGCGAGACGAACACGCGTGAGCGCCATCCCGCGCACCGCGCCTGGGCCACCCCCGTGGCGAAGTCGACCGCTCGCCGGTAGCCGCGCCACTCCATGCCGGAGCGCACGAACCGCGTCTGGAACGCCGGATGGAACGCGGGCACCCAGCGCACCGGCCGCCCGTCCGTGAACTCCTCGGCCGCCGTCACGTCCCCGGCGAGCAGGCGACGCCGCAACTCCGGCAGCCGGTCGGCGAGCACGGGCGGGCCCGGGGGCGGGCCGCCGTCCGGACGGACCAGCGTGTGATGGGTGACGATCACCCGGTCGTCGTGCGGGTCACCGAACATGAGTGTGCCGTGGCGGCCGTTGCCGCTCAGGAAGGCGTCCTCCCAGCGGTCGGCGGGATGCGGCTCCCACGTGCCGTGCGGATGCTCAGGCAGCACCTCTGCCCCGCTTCCGCGGTGCCAGGGCCACGACGCCGAACCGGCCGAGCGTCACCGTGCCGGTGTGCTCGTCGCCGGTCAGCACGTCCTGGTAGGCCGCTCCGTCGGGCAGCGGCACGGTCGCCTCGCCGCGCCCGTGGTGGAGCAGGAACAGCAGGTCGCCCCGGGGCACGGCCTCCACATCCGGGGGGAGGCCGGACAGCGCAGGCCGTGCGCCCGCCTCGGCGGCCGCGTCCGCGAGCAGCGTACGCAGGGCCGGGGGATCGGGAAGCGTGGACAGATACCAGGCACGGCCGCGGCGCAGCACGGCGGGGAGGCCGTCGAGCTCGCCGCCGCGGTAGCGGGCCCGCACCTCGGCGTCCGGCGCGGCCGTCAGCTCCTCGGACCACAGCGAGCCGGTGAAGGAGAGGCCCCCGCCGGGCGCCGCGCAGTCGACGCGCTCGTCGTCCTCCAGCGGCCACCACTCGTGCAGCACCCGCACGCCGAGCAGTTCGCGCAGGCGCGCGTCCATGCCGCCCGCCCGCACCCGGTCGTCGGCGTCCGCGACTCCGGTGAAGAACCCGCACACGAGCGTCCCGCCCGCCCGCGCGTACGCCACCAGATTGTCCAGCGCCGCGTCCGTGAGCAGGTACAGGTGCGGCGCCACGACCATCTTGTAGGCGGACAGGTCGTGCTCGGGGTGGGCGAAGTCGACCGGCAGATGCGCCTCCCACAGCGCGCGGTGCCACGCGCGCACCACGTCCTCGTAGGCGACACGCGAGGACGGCCTGCCGTCCTGGCCGCCCGCCCACCAGGAGTGCCAGTCGTGCAGCACGGCGATGTCGGACGGCGTGTGCGCGCCCGCCACGTGCTCGCCGAGCCCGGCGAGTTCGGCGCCGATCCGCTTCACCTCGGCGAAGGTGCGGCCCTCGGCGCCCGCGTGGCTCACCATGCCGGAGTGGAACTTCTCGGCGCCCTGCCGTGACTGACGCCACTGGAAGTAGCAGACGGCGTCGGCGCCGCGCGCCACCGCCTGCAGCGACCACAGCCGGTTCAGGCCCTGCGGCTTGGGGTGGTTGACGCCGCGCCAGTTCACCGGGCCCGCCGCCTGCTCCATCAGCATCCACGGGCCGCGCGCCTGGCCGCGGGTCATGTCGGCGATCATCGCGTTGTACTGGCCGCCCAGCGGATCCCGCGGGTCGGGATACGAGTCCACGGAGACGACGTCCTCGTGCCCGGCCCACTCCCAGGCGTCCTGCCCGGTCCACAGCGGCATGAAGTTGGTGGTCACCGGGATGTGGTCGGGCGAGTGGCGGCGCACCAGGTCGCGCTCGGCGACGTAGCACTCCAGGAGCGCGTCCGAGGTGAAGCGGCGGAAGTCGAGCAGCTGTGTCGGGTTGCGCAGGTACTGGGCGCGGCGCGGCGGGATGACGTCCTGCCACGAGGAGACGTGCTGGCTCCAGAACGCCGTGCCCCAGGCATCGTTGAGCGCGTCCAGGGTGTGGTATTTGGCGCGCAGCCAGTCGCGGAAGGCGCGTGCCGCCTCGTCGCCGTGGTCGAACGTGCAGTACTCGTTGTTGACGTGCCACATGCGCAGCGCGGGGTGGTGACCGTACCGCTTGGCGAGGTCCTCGGTGATCGCGGCGGCGTGGTGGCGGTAGGCGCTGGAGGAGTGGGAGAAGTGCTGCCGCGAGCCCCACCACACGGTCCGGCCGTTCTCGTCGCGCGGCAGGGTCTGCGGGTGCAGCCGGCCGAGCCAGGGCGGCGGGGACGCGGTCGGGGTGGCCAGGACGACGCCCACGTCCTGCTGGTGGAGCAGGTCCATCAGCCGGTCGAGCCAGCCGAACTCCCGTGCTCCCGGCCGGGGTTCGAGCTTCGACCAGGAGAACACGCCGACCGTCACCGACGTGACACCGGCCTCCTTCATCAGACGCATGTCGTCGGCCCACACCTCTTCGGGCCACTGTTCGGGGTTGTAGTCGCCGCCGAAGAGCAGGCGACGGTCGGGGGTGATCATGGTGCGGCTCCGGGGCGGATGGACGGCGGGTGGGACGGCGTGTGGGCGTCAGCCCTTGACGGCGCCGGTGAGCATGCCTTTCTTGAAGTGGCGCTGGACGAAGGGGGAGGCGACGGCGACCGGGATGAGGGCCAGAACCGTGACGGCCATCTGGACCCCGAGGGGGGAGAGCTGACCGGTACGGACCGCCTCCTGAAGCCCGGTCGGTGCCTGGGTGTGCCGCATCACGAGCTGGATGAGGACGTTCTGCAGCGGCAGCATCCGCTGGTCGCTGAGGTAGATCGAGGCGTTGAACCAGGCGCTCCAGTACCCGACCGCGTAGAACAGCGAGATCACGGCGAGCACGGCCCGCGACAACGGCATGACGATCGTCAGCAGGATGCGCAGGTCACCCGCGCCGTCGAGGCGGGCGGACTCGGTGAGCTCCGGAGAGATCCCCATGAAGAACGCCCTGAGCACAAGGATGTTGAAGACACTGACCGCGCTCGGCAGGATCAGCGACAGATAGGTGTCGGTCAGGCCGAGCGACTGCACCAGCAGATACGTCGGGATGAGTCCGGCGCCGAAGAACATCGTCGCCATCACCGTCACCAGGAAGAACCGGTGGCCGAGACTGCCGCGCCGCGAAAGGCCGTACGCGGCGAGCACGGACACGGTCATCGAGAACAGGGTTCCGACGAGCGTCACCCCCACCGAGACCATGATCGCCCGGCTGACCTGGCCGCCGCCGAGCAGTTCCTTGTAGTTGACGAAGGTGATGCCGCGCGGCACCACCACGAGGCCGCCCACCCGGTCGATAACCGGCTTGGGGGACAGGCTCGTGACGATGACGATCCACAGCGGGACGAGTACCCCGAGGCAGCACAGCAGGAGGAAGCCGCTCTTCGCGGTGAGCCCCGCGCGGCTGGGGGGTTCCTCCCACACCGGCCGCGGCGGCGCCTGCAGACTGCGGATCAGCTGCGTGTTCAGGCTCACTTCTGGTACACCCCCTGCTCACCCAGGAGATGGGCGAACTTGTTCGCGCCCAGCACGAGGCAGATGCCGATGACGCCCTTGACCAGGCCGGCCGCGGCCGCGTAGCTGAAGTCCCCGTTCTGGATGCCCATGCTCCACACGTACGTGTCGAGGACCTCGCTCGCGCCCGTGCCCACGGCGTCGCGCTGCAGCAGGAACTGCTCGAAGCCCACGGACAGCGCGTCGCCCACCCGCAGGACGAGGAGCAGTGCGATGACCGGCCGCAGGGCGGGCAGCGTCACGTGCCACGTGCGGCGCCAGCGTCCGGCGCCGTCCATCGCGGCCGCCTCGTACAGATCGGTGGGGACGGCCGCCAGCGCGGCGAGGAAGACGATGATCCCCCAGCCCGCGTCCTTCCACACGGCTTGCCCCGTCACCAGGAACTTGAAGAACCCGGAGTTCGTCATCAGGTCGAAGCCGCTCCAGCCGTGGTCCTGCAGCGTCTGCGCGATGATCCCGGCGCCGCCGAAGATCTGCTGGAAGACGGTGATCACGAGCACCCATGAGAAGAAGTGCGGCAGATACATGATGGCCTGCGCCACAGCCCGCACCCGGGGCCGGACCACGCTGTTGATCAGCAGCGCCAGCGCGATCGGCACCGGGAAGAACAGCACCAGCTGCAGCGCGAAGAGCACCAGCGTGTTCTTCACCGCGCCCCAGAACAACGGGTCGTTGACCAGGCGCGAGAACTGCTCCATGCCCACCCAGGGACTGTGGAAGATCGCCGTGATCCCGTTGCTGGAGACATAGGGGTCGTAGTCCTGGAAGGCGACGACGTTGCCGAGCAGCGGTACGTAGTTGAAGAGCAGGAGCAGCAGTACCGCGGGCAGCGTGATCAGGATGAGCACGCGATCGCGGCGCAGTCGCACCCGCCAGGGGATCTTGCCGGAGGTCTGCTTCTTGGTGGGGAGCGCGGGCCTGGTGAGGGCTGCCTCCGGTTCCTCGACGGGGGTCGCGGGACGGACGCCGTCGGGCCTGCTCCCTGCGGTGAGCGGCATCAGTTGCCGCTGCCGTTCTGGTCGAGGAGCTTCTTGTACCAGTCGCGCAGCTTGTCCCCGCCGGACGACTTCCAGGTGGAGATGGCCTGCTGCACGTCGGACAGGCTCTTGTGGCCGCGTGCGTAGTCGAGCTCCAGTTGAATGAGCGGGGTGCCGAGGTTGGCGTACCGTGGCGGCTCGATGATGTTCATGCCGAACGTGGATGTCTTCTTCATGAAGGCGCCCATCCGCGCCTGCCACTCGACCTGCTTGCGGGCGACGTCGGGGAAGTCGGGGTGCGCGAAGTACGCGGCGGGCGCCGCCAGCATCGCCCAGGCGTTGAGGACTTCGGCGTTGCCGCGGTCGTTCTTGACCGGGACGCCGTTCTTGACGGTGTAGTGCGTGCCCTCGATGCCGTAGTCGACGAGCATCCGCTCTTTGGTGCCGTAGGGCGCGGCCGAGAAGTTCGCGGCGGCGAGCGCGTTGTGGACGACGTCCTTGGAGGCGCCCTTGCGGATGAAGGACCAGAGAGAGGCGGGCTGTCCGGCGTACAGTACCGGGTTGCCGCCGTGGGGGCCGAAGATGTCGAAGCCCTCGATGCGGAAGTCCGGGTTGGACGTGGCCTGTTCGGCGGTCTTGCGGTACCAGTCGTCGATGTTGCTGTTGTAGACGAGGATCTGACCCGCGGTGAACCGCTGGCCCGCGTCACCCGTGCGTGCCTTGTCGTCGGGGTGGACGACGCCGGCGTCGAACAGCTTGCGCGTCCACTCCAGCGCCTCGAGGTACTCGGGGTGCTCGATGCGGTACGTCAGCTTGCCGTCGTCCCCGATGTTCCAGCCGGCCGTTCCCGCGGGCTGGAGGCCGAAGATGCTCTGCGCGATCCACCACATGTCGCCGCAGGCATACACCTTCGCCTTGGCGCTGGTGGCTTCCTTGGCCCAGCTCAGGAACTCGTCGGGTGACTTGGGCGGCTGCCAGCCCTTCTTGTCGAAGATGTCCTTGCGGTAGAAGGGTGTGATGCCGGGGGCGATGGCCGTGGGCATGGGGATGCCGCGCAGCGCGCCGCCGAAGATGCCCATGCGCCAGGCGTCGGTGGGGATCGCGGCCAGGTTCGGGTACTTCTTCGCCTTGTCGCCGGCCAGATAGGGGCTGAGGTCCATGAACTTGGCCGTGATCGCGCTCGGGATCTTGCCGGTCAGATTCCAGCTCGGCACGACGACCATGTCGGGTATGGAGCTGGAGGCGAGGACCGCGCCGAGCTTGTCGCCGTACTTGTTGCCGTCCTGGTTCTGCCAGGTGATGTCGGTTCCGGCGGTCTTGTCGAGCTGGGTGTAGTAGACACAGTCGGGCTTCGGCGGGGCGCCCCAGAACGGGGACATGATCTTGAAGGGGGTGCCGGTTCCCAGCTTATGGGGCACCGAGGTGCCGAGGGTCGACAGGTCCACCTTCTTCGTGTAACCGGCGGCCGAGCCGTTCTTCGCGGGGATGTCGGGTTGGGCGAGCTTGCTGGCGACGAGTGACGGCAGCAAATTCTGCGCGTTCTTGGCGGAGGTCGCACCCTCCCGTTCGGTGTTCTCCGAACCGCCGCACGCGGCGAGCAGCGGCACCCCGCCGGCCACCGCGACGGCGGCCACGGCGGTCGAGCCGAGGAAGCTTCTGCGACTGGGGCGGGACGAGGGGGAGTTCGGCGTCATTGCGGTAACCCTTCGGGAACGACGTGCAGGCGGTACGCGCACGGTCGAGCGGCGTCGAAGCGCTTCGATGTTGCAGCGAGGTTAAGGGAACACACCGGGCCTCACAAGGTGCCTGCACGGAATTCGTCGACACGCATTATCCGTAGACCACTTGACACCCGATGGTCCCTGTACGGAGCATCGAAGCGCTTCGAAGATTATTTGAGGTTCCGAAGGGACTCGTACGTGACCAGAAGACTCCCGCTCGGCGCGGACCCGACGCTCGCGGCCGACCAGCGGGTCGACGCCCTGCTGGCCCGGCTCACGCTCGACGAACGCATCGCGCTGCTCCACCAGTTCACACCGGGCGTCGAGCGCCTCGGCCTCGCCGCGTTCCGCACCGGACAAGAGGCGCTGCACGGCGTCGCCTGGATGGGCCCGGCCACCGTCTTTCCGCAGGCCGTCGGACTCGGCGCCACCTGGAACGACGACCTGGTGCGCCGGATCGGCGAGGCCGTCTCCGCCGAGGCGCGCGCCATGCGCGAGCGCGACGACCGTGTCGGCCTCAACGTCTGGGCCCCCACGGTCAACCTCCTGCGCCACCCGCTGTGGGGCCGGAACGAGGAGGGCTACGCCGAGGACCCCCACCTCACCGCGGCCCTCGCCACCGCCTACACGCGCGGCCTGCGCGGCCCCCACCCCACCTACTGGCGCACCGCGCCGGTCCTCAAGCACTGGCTCGCCCACAACAACGAGACCCGCCGGTCCACCACCAGCTCGTCCGTGCGCCCGCGCGTCCTGCACGAGTACGACCTCAAGGCGTTCCGCGCGCCGGTCGAGGCGGGCGCCGTCGCCGGGGTGATGCCCGCCTACAACCTGGTCAACGGCCGCCCCAACCATGTCTCCCCGTACCTGCGCGAGCACCTGCGCACCTGGACCGACAAGCACCTGCTCGTCTGCTCCGACGCGGGCGCGCCCAGCAACCTCGTCGACAGCGAGCACTACTTCGCCACCCACGAGGAAGCCACGGCCGCCGCGCTCGTCGCCGGAGTGGACTCCTTCACCGACCACGGCACCGACCCCTCCACCATCACCGGACGCGTCCGCCGCGCCCTGGACCAGGGCCTGCTCACCGAGGCCGACATCGACACCGCCGTGCGCCGCCAGCTCCATGTGCGGCTCCGGCTCGGCGAGTTCGAGGAGAGCGACCCGCTCGCGGACGTCGCCGCCTTCGACACGGACGCCCACCGCGCGCTCGCGGGTGAGGCCGCCGAACAGGCCGTCGTGCTGCTGAAGAACGACGGGCTGCTGCCGCTCGCGCCAGGCACCCGGATCGCCCTGGTCGGCCTGCTCGCCGACGAGTGCAAGACCGACTGGTACAGCGGCACCCTGCTGCGCCGCTCCACCCCGCTCGACGGCCTGTACGAACGGTTCGGCGCCGAGCGGGTCACCTTCACCGAAGGCGTCGACCGGGTGCGGCTGCGCTGCGAGCACGGGTGGCTGCGCGTACCCGACGCCCCGGCCGCCGCCGAGACGCCCGAGCGCGGCGCCGAAGGAGCCCTCGACCCCGCCCTCCTCGCGGGTCGCACCGACCTGCCGCCGCTGACCACCGCACCCGACGACGGCACCGAACTCGCCCTGGTCGACTGGGGCGACGGCGTGCTCACCCTGCGTGCGCCCGACGGCCGCTACCTGTCGGTGGCCGACGACGGCTATGTACGGGCCTCCGCCGACCGGCCCGGCGGCTGGATCGTCCAGGAGACGTTCACGCTGGTCCGGCACGGCGCGGGGCACCTCCTCAGGCACACGGGAACAGGCCGCCATGTCTCAGTCGCCGCCGACGGCGTGAAGGTTGCCGACCAGGGCACGGAATTCGCCGTGACGTACGTGGAGCGCGGCGCGGACGCCGTGGCGCGGGCCGCCGCCGACGCGGACGTCGTGCTGGTCGTCGCGGGCAACGACCCGCACATCAACGGCCGCGAGACCGAGGACCGCACCAGCCTCGCCCTGCCGCCCCACCAGGACGGGCTCTGGCGCGCCGCCCGCGCCGCCAACCCGCGCACCGCCCTCGCGCTCGTCTCCGCCTACCCGTACGCCGTCCCCGACGCCCACGCCGAGCTGCCCGCCCTGCTGTGGACCGCGCACGGCGGGCAGGCCGCGGGCCGCGCCCTCGCCCGCGTCGTCGCGGGCGACGTCAGCCCGGCGGGCCGCCTCCCGCAGACCTGGTACGCGGCCGACACCGACCTGCCCGACCTCCTCGACTACGACGTGATCGGCTCCCGCCAGACGTACCTGTACTTCGAGGGGACACCGCTCTACCCGTTCGGCCACGGCCTGTCCTACACGTCGTTCGCGTACGAGGCGCCGTCCGTGACCCGCACCGCGGACGACGACACCCTTGAGGTCACCTTCACCCTCACCAACACCGGCTCCCGCGCCGCCGACGAGGTCCCGCAGCTCTACGTCCGCCCGCTCGCCTCGCCGGTCCCGCACCCGCGCCGCCGCCTGATCGCCCACCGGCGCCTCACCCTCGCGCCGGGCGCCGCCGAACGGGTCACCTTCACGGTGCCGGTCGCCGAGCTCGGCCACTGGGACGTCGCCCGCGGCCGCTGGAGCGTCGCGGCGGGCCCCTACGAACTGCTCGTCGGCGCCTCCAGTCAGGACATCCGCCTCACCGTGCCCCTCACCCTCGACGGCGACCCGCCGATCCCCAGACCCGTCGGCACGCACGGCCTGGACCCGGCGACGTACGACGAACAGCGCGGCACGGAGATCGTCGACCGTACGAAGACGTCCGGCGACGCCGTGACGGTCCACGACGGCGACACGGGTGAACTGCTCTACCGAGACTGCGACTTCAGCGACGAGAACGGCCACGCGGTGGCGCTCGTGCGGGTCACCGTCGCCGGAGAGGGAGCCGTCGAGCTCGCCGCCGACGGCGCCGCCGAGCGCCGCGCGATCCAGGTCCCCGCGACCGGTGGCCCGTACGACTACGTCACCCTGGACGCCGAGTTCGCCGCCCACGGCGTGCGCGACCTGCGGGTCAGGCTGCACGGCGGGGTCAGACTCGCCCGGATCGCCTTCGCCTCGCGGGGAGCCGCCGCATGAAGTTCACCGACGGCTTCTGGCTGATGCGCGACGGCGTCCACGCGGCCTACGCCACCGAGGTGCGCGACGTCCGCGCCCAGGCAGACCGGTTCACCGCGTACGCCGCCGTGCGCCACGTCCGCGACCGCGGCGACACCCTCAACACGCCGCTCATCACGGTCGACTGCTTCTCCCCGGCCGAGGGCGTCGTGGGCGTGCGCCTCACCCACCACGCCGGCCGGCTCCGCCGCGGCCCCGACTTCGAGCTGCAGCCCACCGAGGGCGCCGGCGAGGCCCGCGTCACGCGCGACGGCACCGTCACCGAGCTCACCACGGGTCCGCTCACCGTCCGCCTCGACACGGTGGGGGAGTGGGGCCTGGACTTCCTCGACACGGCGACCGGGCGCACGCTCACCTGCGTCGGGCGCAAGGGCGCCGCCTTCGCCACCACGCGCGACGGCGCCCACCACATGATCGGCCAGCTCGCCCTCGGCATCGGTGAGCACATCTACGGGCTCGGCGAACGCTTCACCTCGTTCGTCAAGAACGGCCAGAGCGTCGACATCTGGCAGGCCGACGGTGGCACCAGCAGCGAACAGGCATACAAGAACGTCCCGTTCCACCTCTCCTCACGCGGCTACGGCGTCCTGGTCAACCACCCGGGCCGGGTCTCCTACGAGATCGGCTCCGAGTCGGTGGGCCGCCTCCAGTTCAGCGTCGAGGACCAGTCCGTCGAGTTCTACGTGGTGGCGGGCCCCACCCCGAAGGACGTCCTGCGCCGCTACACGGCGCTCACCGGCCGCCCGGCGCTCCCGCCCGCCTGGTCGTTCGGCCTGTGGCTGACCACCTCCTTCTGCACCGAGTACGACGAGGCGACCGTCACCTCGTTCGTCGACGGCATGGCCGAACGCGACATTCCGCTGAGCGTCTTCCACTTCGACTGCTTCTGGATGCGCGAGTACCAGTGGTCGGACTTCGCCTGGGACCCGGAGGTCTTCCCCGACCCCGTGGGCATGCTGCGCCGCCTCAAGGAGCGCGGTCTGCGGATCAGCATGTGGATCAACCCGTACATCGCCCAGAAGTCCGCCCTGTTCGCCGAGGCCGCCGAGCGCGGCTTCCTCGTGCGGCGGCCCGGCGGTGACGTCTGGCAGTGGGACCTGTGGCAGCCCGGCATGGCGCTGGTCGACTTCACCGACCCGGCAGCCCGCTCCTGGTACGCGGGCAAGCTGCGCGACCTGCTCGACATGGGCGTCGACTGTTTCAAGACGGACTTCGGCGAGCGGGTCCCCACCGACGTCGACTGGCACGACGGCTCCGACCCGGAGCGGATGCACAACTACTACACACACCTGTACAACCGCACCGTCTTCGAGCTCCTGGAGAAGGAGCGCGGCCGCGGCGAGGCGATCGTCTTCGCCCGCTCGGCCACCGCGGGCGGCCAGCAGTTCCCCGTGCACTGGGGCGGCGACTGCTTCGCGTCGTTCTCGGCGATGGCCGAGTCGCTGCGCGGCGGCCTGTCCCTGTCCGCGTCCGGCTTCGGGTTCTGGTCGCACGACATCGGCGGCTTCGAGGGCACCCCCGACCCGGCCGTCTTCAAGCGCTGGCTCGCCTTCGGCCTGCTCTCCTCGCACAGCCGCCTGCACGGCAACACCTCCTACCGGGTGCCGTGGGCGTTCGGCGAGGAGGCCGTCGACGTGGCCCGCCGCTTCACCCGGCTCAAGCACCGCCTGATGCCGTACGTGTACGGGGCGGCGGCCGAGGCGCACGCCACTGGCGTCCCGGTGATGCGGCCGATGGTCGTCGAGTTCCCGGACGATCCGACCTGCCGGGTGCTCGACCGGCAGTACATGCTCGGCCCGGACCTCCTGGTCGCACCGGTCCTCACGGCCGACGGCGAGGTGGAGTTCTACCTGCCCGACGGCGTCTGGACCCAGCTGCTGACGGGGGAGCGGGTGGACGGCGGAACCTGGCGCCGCGAGACGCACGGCTTCGGCAGCCTTCCGCTGTACGTGCGGCCCGGCGCGGTGCTCCCCGTCGGCGCGGACGAGCGGCGCCCGGACGCCGACTGGACCGACGGCCTCACCCTGCTCGTCACCCCGGAGGCCGACGACGTGACGGTGACGGTGCCGGGCCACGACACCTGCCCCGCCGCGACCTACCGCGTGCGGCGCGGCGGAGCCGGGACGGGCCTCGACGTCACCGTGACCGGAACCCACCACCCGTACGAGACCAGGGAGTTGACGGGCGACCGGCCCCCGCTGTGACGCGGTGGCGCCCGCTCAGCGGTCCAGATCGCGGTGGGCGCTCTCCGGCCGCCGTGATGCCGCAGATCAGCAGCGAGGCGCGCGGGTGGTGACGCAGCGCCTCGAACAGGCCGGGCCGCGTGGCCGGTTCGGCGAGCCGCGTGCTGCGGGTCTCCTGGGCGCCCTGCCGGATCCAGAACCCGACGAGGCTCAACAGCGCACCGACGACGAACGGCACCCGCCAGCCCCACGCGTCCATCGAGGCGTCGGAGTTGCCGACGCAGGCGGCGACGAGCTGACGGGCGGGGCGCGGGGCGGGGACACGGCGCCGGAGGGGACGGCGGGGGACGGGGACGCGCGTTCTGTCATGATCGCGAATATTCCATCCGCGCTCCCGCCGCACCCGTCATCCGGTCATCCCGCCGAGTACGCGATCACGGCGGTGGCCACCAGACACGGGGACGGCGGCACGATCTCCACACGCAGTGTGCCGTGCGCGGCGTCGTAGTCGATGCCCTCGGTCTCGAACGACCCCGAACAGATACTGCGCTGCGGGACCTTGAAGGCGCTGGTGACATGGCCCGTGACCGGCGAGCCGTCGAGCGCGTGGTCGAGGTCGACCTGGAGCACCTCCTTGGCGGCGTCGTCGGAGGAACACATCAGACGGGTGCCGGTGACGAAGTCGCAGCCCTGGATGTTCCGCACCGGCTTGTCCAGGCTGATCTGCCCGGCCTGCGGGAGGTTCTGGCCGGACTTCGGCGCGGACGGGTTGAGGACGGGGGCGGGGAACACCTCCAGGCGGTTCATCGTGCCCCACTCGCCCGACACCAGCCACTGCGCGTCGGGGGACACCGTGGCGAACGAGTTGTTCAGCAACTCGCCGCTGTCCAATCGGTGTTCGTACGTCGTCCGGGTGCCGTCGGGCGCCGTCACCGCGAACATCTTGCTGGTCGCCGAGTTCCCGCCCTGGTAGGCGTCGAACGTGTAGCCCCGGGCGATGTCCGGGTCGCCGACGTGGTTCCACCCGGCGAACCGCAGGGACAGGGGTATCGAGCCGAGCCCCCGGTGGGTGAGCGAGCCGTCGGCGGCGCTCGCCAGACCCTGGCTCGCGGTGAGCGAACTCACGTACGACGTGCCGGTCTCGGTCCATGTCAGCTGGGCGGCCGACGCGCTCGGGGCGGCGGTGAGGGCCAGCGCCCCCACCAGGCCCGCCAGGGGGAGGAGTTGGCGTCTCATCTGCGTCCTTTCGCCGGTCGTGGATCAGGTCGAGACCAAGACTGCCCTACGATCGCGCCATGAGGCTGACGATTCTCGGGGGTGGCGGATTCCGGGTGCCCCTCGTGTACGGGGCGCTGCTCGCCGATCACGCAGCGGGCCGGGTCACCGAGGTGACACTGCACGATGTCGACACGAACCGGCTCAAGGCGGTCACCGGGGTCCTGGCGGAACTGGCCACGGACGTCCCCGACGCCCCCGCCGTACACGCCACCACCGACCTCGACACTGCGCTGCGCGGCGCCGACTTCGTCTTCTCGGCGATCCGGGTGGGCGGGCTCGAAGGGCGCGCGGCGGACGAGCGGGTCGCCCTCGCCGAGGGGGTGCTCGGGCAGGAGACGGTCGGCGCGGGCGGCATCGCGTACGGGCTTCGGACCGTGCCCGTCGCCGTCGGCATCGCGCGCCGGGTCAAGGAACTCGCCCCCGACGCCTGGGTGATCAACTTCACCAACCCGGCGGGCCTGGTGACCGAGGCCATGTCGCGCCACCTAGGCGACCGGGTCATCGGCATCTGCGACTCGCCGGTCGGCCTGGCCCGCCGCGTCGCCCGCGTCCTGGGCGCCGACCCGGCCGACGCCTGGCCGGACTACGCGGGCCTCAACCACCTCGGCTGGCTGCGCGGTCTGTACGTGAACGGCCGCGACGAACTGCCGCGGCTGCTGGCCGACGAGGCACTGCTCGGCTCCTTCGAGGAAGGCCGCCTCTTCGGCGCCGACTGGCTGCGCTCCCTGGGCGCGATCCCCAACGAGTACCTGCACTACTACTACTTCGACCGCGAGACCGTCCGCGCCTACCGCGAGGCCGAGCGCACCCGCGGCGCCTTCCTCGCCGAGCAGCAGACGGCGTTCTACGCGGAGCCGTCCCGCGCCGCGTGGGACCGTACCCGTGCCGAGCGCGAGGCCACGTACATGGCGCTGAGCCGGGAGGCGTCCGGCGCGGGTGAGCGGGACGCCGCCGACCTGGAGGAGTCCGGCGGTTACGAAAAGGTGGCTCTCGCCCTGATGCGGGCCATCGCGCGCGACGAGCGCACCACCCTCGTCCTCGACGTCCGCAACCGCGGCGCGCTCTCACCGCTCGACGACGCCGCGGTGGTCGAACTGCCGTGCCTGGTCGACGCCAACGGCGCCCACCCGGTGGCCGCCGCACCGCTGCCCGACGACGCCACGGGCCTGGTGCTCTCCGTCAAGGCGGTCGAGCGCGAGGTCCTGAAGGCGGCGGGCACCGGCTCGCGTGCCGCCGCCGTGAAGGCGTTCGCGCTGCACCCGCTCGTCGACTCCGTGACCGTCGCCCGGAGACTTCTTGACGCGTACACGGCCGTGCATCCGGGGCTCGCGTATCTGAGAATGTGACTGGGCCAGAGAGGGCAGGTAAAGGCATGTAAAGACGGAATATGCGCAAGGGCGGCCCAACGGGTCGCCCTTTTCCGCTTCCTGACGTCGACTCATCACGCTGGGTGGCGGAATGAACCCGTCCGGGGGTGTGATGCGTTCTACAGGGAGAACCTGAGAAATTCCCCAACAGTGTGACGCCGGAGAGTCACCATGCGCTTGACTTGGCGGACCCCCCAACAAGGAGTGCACATGCGACCGTTCGCTCTCAACTATGCTCGGCCGACACAAGACGTGGAGGTCAGCACGCCGTACACGTATGACAGCGCACTGCAGTTGAACGTTCTGCCCGACGGCGGAGTGGCCGCGCTCGACTACGCAGTGTTGCGAGAGTTCGGGGCGACCACGTCCACCGCCGGTTCCAAAACACATTTCGACGACTGAACGGCCGCGCGCGGAATGACGGTACTGATCCTGACGAGCGAACAGGATGTGACCGCCGACATGGCGGTCGTCGAATTGAATGCCGAGGGAATCCCGGTGGTCCGGCTCGATCCGGCCGAGCTGCCGGGCGGGGTGGACGTGTCCGGCGAGTGGGCGCACGGCGCGTTCCACGGTCATCTGTCGGCCGGCGGGAGGGTGGTGAGCATGAGCGGTCTGCGGTCCATATGGGTGCGCAGACCCGGTCGGCCGTCGGCCCGCGCACAGGCCGCGTCCCCCTGGCTGACCGAGGAGTCGACGCAGGCGCTGTACGGGATGCTGCGCTGCACCGACGCGCGCTGGATGAACCACCCCGACGCCGCCCGGCAGGCCCGCTACAAGCCCTGGCAGTTATGGCTCGCGCGTGCTTGCGGTCTTCCCGTTCCCGCCACGTTGATCACCACGTTCCCGCGCGCCGCACGGGAGTTCGCCGACCGCTACCCCGACCTCGTCGTCAAGCCGGTCTCCGGAGCCCATCCGGGTGACGGGACGCTCGCCGTGCCGACCACGCGGGTCCGTCCCGGCGAGGACTTCCGCGACGTCGCCCACGGGCCGACGCTGTTGCAGCGCCGCATCCGCAAGGCCGCGGACATACGCCTGACCTGCGTGGGCGACCAGCTCTTCGCCGCGCGCGCCGCGCACCCGGCGGACGGCCCGCACGCGTCGGACGTGGTGGACGTGCGCTTCGCCGACGCGGTGGGCCCCTGGACCCCGGTTCCGGTGCCGCGCCGCACGGCCGACGCGGTGCACGCGTACCTGACACGCGCGCAACTCGCCTACGGCGCGTTCGACTTCGTCGAGGACGTGGACGGCATCTGGTGGTTCCTGGAGTGCAATCAGGCG
Source organism: Streptomyces beihaiensis (assembly GCF_026274175.1). Classification (GTDB taxonomy): domain Bacteria; phylum Actinomycetota; class Actinomycetes; order Streptomycetales; family Streptomycetaceae; genus Streptomyces; species Streptomyces beihaiensis. The sequence goes on along the minus strand of NZ_JAPHNL010000341.1, from coordinate 5,293 downwards.
GGCCAGTTCGGATTCGTGGAGATCGAAACGGGCCAAAGGATCGGACGGGCGGTTGCCCGGTGGCTGGCGGGGGAGTGGTCGGGTGCGAACCCGCCGGAGGAGGACAGGAATACCTCATGACCGATACCACGCACCCGGTGTGCGGGACGGCGCAGGGCGACGTACGGGGCCGTAGGCGTGGGCCCGTCACCGCGTTCCTCGGAGTTCCGTACGCGGCCGCCCCCTTCGGCCCGCGCCGCTTCACGGCCCCGGCGCCCGCCGCCCCGTGGACCGGGGTCCGGGACGCCACCGCCTACGGCCCGACCGCGCCCAGGGCCCCGTACGACAAGCCGTTCGACGTGCTGCTGCCCGAGACATCGATGTCGGGCCAGGACTGCCTCAACCTCAACGTGTGGACCCGGGAGCCGGGTCCCGGCGCCCGCCTGCCCGTCATGGTCTGGCTGCACGGAGGCTCCTTCACCAACGGCTCGGCCAACGAGCCCGCCTACGACGGAAGTGCCTTCGCCCGCGACGGCGTCGTCCTCGTCGGGGTCAACTACCGCCTCGGCGCCGACGGCTTCCTGCACCTGCCGGGCGCCCCGGACAACCGGGGCCTGCTCGACCAGATCGCCGCCCTGGAGTGGGTGCGCGACAACATCGCGGCCTTCGGCGGCGACCCCGACCGTGTCACCGTCTTCGGCGAGTCCGCGGGAGCCCTCGCCATCGGCCGGCTGCTGACCGAGCCGCGCGCCCGCGGTCTCTTCCACCGGGCCGTGCTCCAGAGTGGCGCCTGCCACCACTTCGTCCGCCCCGACACGGCGCGCCGCATCGGCGAACGCCTGGCGGGCCACCTCGGCGTGGAACACACGGCCGAGGCGTTCGCCCAGGTGCCGCTGGACCGGCTGACCGCGGCCCAGGCCGTGCTGCGCCGTGAGCTCGCGGCGAGGCCCGACCCGGCGGTGTGGGGCGAGGCGGCACTCAACAGCATGGCCTTCGAACCGGTCGCCGACGGCCTCGCGCTGCCCGGACCCGACACTGGCGTGGAACTGCTCGTCGGTTCGACGCGCGAGGAGTACCGCCTGTTCATGGTGCCCGTGGACCGGTTTCGCACGATCAGCGAGCGGCGCCTCGCGCGCGCCGCCGACACGTACGGCGTCGACCTCTCCGTCTATCGGGCGAGCCGCCCAGGCGCACACCCCGGTGAGCTGCTGGAAGCGGTCATCACCGACTGGTTCTTCCGTGTCCCGGCGTTGCGCCTGGCCGAGGCGGTGCCCGGGACGCGCGTCTACGAGTTCGCGTGGCGCTCCCCGCGGTTCGACGGGGACCTGGGCGCCTGCCACGGTCTGGAGCTGCCGTTCGTCTTCGACCGGCTCGACGACGCCGGCAACAAGCTGCTGACCGGTGCGGACGCCCCCGCCGACCTCGCGCGTGCCGTGCACGGCGCCTGGGTGGCCTTCGCCTCGGGCGGCGATCCGGGCTGGGCAGCCTACGACGCCGGTGGGCGGCGCACCACCATGGTGTTCGACGCGGGTGCCTGCCGCACCGAGGACGACCCGCGAAGGGCCGAGCGGGAGGCGTGGACGGGGGTGCGCTGACACGGTGGACATAGCGGGGCAAATCTTGACAAGTCGGCAATGGTGTCGCCGACTTTCCGCGCCCGACTCCGGCGTTTCACTTCCGTGTCACCACCCCTTCCCTTTCCCCCGATCTTCTTGAACACTCCATGTGGTCCAGTCCTCTGTGGTCCAGCCCACTGCCCTGACACCGCTGAAGAACGGGAGTGCCCCCCACTCATGTCCGAACTGAACCGGCGCCGCTTTCTGCAGATCGCCGGAGCCACGGCAGGCTTCACCGCGCTGTCCGGCTCCATCGACCGCGCGGCGGCCATCCCGGCCGCCCGCCGCAGCGGCACTGTCCAGGACGTCGAGCACGTCGTCGTGCTCATGCAGGAGAACCGTTCCTTCGACCACTACTTCGGCACGATGAAGGGCGTGCGCGGCTTCGGCGACCCGCGCCCCGCCACGCTGCCCAGCGGCAAGTCGGTCTTCCACCAGCCGGACGGCCACAAGGAGATCCTGCCGTACCGCCCGGACGCCGACGACCTCGGCATGCAGTTCATCGAGGGCCTCGACCACGACTGGGCGGGCGGACACAGCGCCTTCAACAAGGGTGCGTACGACAACTGGATCGCCGCCAAGGGCACCGGCACCATGGCGTACCTGACGCGGGACGACATCCCGTTCCACTACGCCCTCGCGGACAAGTTCACCATCTGCGACGACTACCACTGCTCGTTCATCGGCGCGACCGACCCCAACCGCTACTACATGCTCTCGGGCTGCGTCGGCAACGACGGCACCGGCGGCGGCCCGGTCCTGGGCAACCAGGAGGCGGGCTACGGCTGGACGACGTACGCCGAGCGCCTGGAGAAGGCGGGCGTGTCCTGGAAGGTGTACCAGGACATCGGAGACGGCCTCGACGCGGCGGGCAGCTGGGGCTGGATCGACGACGCCTACCGCGGCAACTACGGCGACAACTCGCTGCTGTACTTCGACAACTACCGCAACGCCAAGCCCGGCGACCCGCTCTACGACAAGGCGCGCACCGGCACGAACGCCAAGGCGGGCGACGGGTACTTCGACATCCTCAAGGCGGACGTGCAGGCCGGCAGGCTGCCGCAGGTCTCGTGGATCGCGGCTCCCGAGGCGTTCTGCGAGCACCCCAACTGGCCCGCGAACTACGGCGCCTGGTACGTCTCGCAGGTCCTCGACGCGCTCACCTCCAACCCGGAGGTGTGGAGCAAGACCGTCGTCTTCGTCACCTACGACGAGAACGACGGCTACTTCGACCACGTGGTGCCGCCGTACCCGCCGTCCGGCGCGAGCCAGGGCCTGTCCACGGTCGACACCACGCTCGACTACTACAAGGGCGGCCTCACGTACGCCGCGGGCCCCTACGGCCTGGGCATGCGCGTCCCGATGGTCGTCGTCTCGCCCTGGTCGACGGGCGGCTACGTCTGCTCGGAGACGTTCGACCACACCTCCATCATCCGGTTCATGGAGAGCCGCTTCGGGGTGCACGAGCCCAACATCTCGCCGTGGCGCCGCACCGTCTGCGGCGACCTGTCCTCGGCGTTCGACTTCTCGCTGACGGTGACCGACCCGGCCGACCTGCCCGACACCTCGGGCTACATCCCGCCGGACCACGACCGCCACAGCAGCTACGTGCCGAAGCCCCCGGCCAAGGGCTCCCTGCCCAGGCAGGAGGCCGGTCACCGGCCCAGCCGCCCGCTCCCGTACGCGCCGTACGTCGACGGGGCCGCAAACCTGTCGACCGGGAAGTACAAGCTGACCTTCAGCGGCGGCGACCAGGCGGGCGCCGCCTTCCAGGTCCGCTCGCTCAGCCGCACCGACGGCCCCTGGACCTACACCACCGAGGCCGGCAAGTCCGTCTCGGACAGCTGGAACTCGTACTACTCCCAGGGCAAGTACGACCTGACGGTGCACGGCCCCAACGGCTTCCTGCGCGCCTTCAAGGGCGACAACAAGACCGCGGGCCCGGAGCTGACCGCCCGTCACGACGCGGACACCGGCGACGTGACGCTGACGCTCACCAACCCGACCGGGTCCGACGTACGCATCACCGTCGTCAACAGCTACGGCGGCGACCCGCAGACGTACACGGTGGACGCCGGGGCGAGCGTCCAGCGGACCGTCGACCTGAGCGCCACCAAGCGCTGGTACGACCTCCAGGTCACGGTGGAGGGCGACGACGGATGGCTGCGCCGCCTCGCCGGACACGTGGAGAACGGCAAGCCGGGCGTGAGCGACCCGGCCCTCGCGACGGTGTGAGCGGCTGACTGCGCAGTCCCTCCGGCCGGCCTTGCGGACACCGGCCGGAGGGGCGCCCCGCACATCCGTCCGGCCTGGCCACCCGCTCAGGACGGCGCGATAGTGTGCCCGGGTGACGACACAATCGAACACCCCCGCGGGTTGGTACCCGGACCCCCAGGGCACGCCCCGGACGCTGCGGTGGTGGGACGGCTCCCAGTGGACCGACCACACCCACGCCGACCCGTCCCAGGCGCCCGCCGCCGGTCAGGTCCCGGGGCAGGCACAGCAGCCGCAGCAGTCTCAGCAGCCGCAGGAGGCCGACCCCGCCAAGGTGCGGCATCAGGTCCAGCGGCAGGCCGGTGTCGCGCCGACCGCGCAGGGCGGCGGCAGCCTGTTCACCGAGCCGGTCCTGGTGGTGAACCAGAAGGCCAAGCTGATCGAGCTGACCAACGAGTACAGCGTGATGGACCAGAACGGCCGTCAGCTCGGCTCGGTCACCGAGATCGGGCAGAGCGGCCTGAAGAAGGCGCTGCGCTTCGTCTCCAGCGTCGACCAGTTCATGACGCACAAGCTGGAGATCCGCGACGCCTACGGCCGGCCGCAGCTGGTGCTCACCCGGCCCGCGAAGCTCATCAAGTCGCGGGTGGTCGTGGAGCGCCCTGACGGTTCGCCGGTCGGGGAGATCGTCCAGCAGAACGCCATCGGCAAGATCAACTTCGCGATGAACGCCGACGGCCGGCAGATCGGCGCCATCAAGGCGGAGAACTGGCGGGCCTGGAACTTCGCGATCGTCGACCACGCCGACCAGGAGGTCGCCCGCATCACCAAGACGTGGGAGGGCCTGGCGAAGACGATGTTCACCACGGCCGACAACTACGTCCTGCAGATCCACTTCCAGCTCCCCGAGCCGCTGCTGAGCCTGGTGGTGGCGACGGCCCTGACGGTGGACACGGCCCTGAAGCAGGACTCGCGCGGCCTGGGCTGACGGCCGGCCTAGGAAGCCTGAAGAACGAGCGGCTCCGGATCAGCCGGGACGGCCGGAACGGGCGGAACAGGAACCGGGGCAGCGGCAGGGGCGGGCGCGGCCGCCTCGCCGCCCGCCCGGGTGAGCAGTACCACGCCCCGGGCCGCGACCACCGCCCCGGCCCCGGCGAGCACCAGCCCGACCGCGCCGCCCTGGAGCCGCTCACCGAGCAGCGAGAGCCCGATCACCGCGGCGGCGACCGGGTTGGACAGGGTCACCAGGGCCAGCGGCCCACCGAGCCCGCCGCGATAGGCGGTCTGCGACAACAGCAGCCCGCCCGCCGCGAACGCGGCGACCAGCACCGCGACCACGACCACCCGGACGTCGATCACCGGGCCCGACCGGTGATCGGTCGCCGCCACGGTGACGGTCTGGGTGAGCGCGGAGGCGACGCCCGACGCCACCCCGGACGCCGTGGCGTGCCGCAGACCGGGGCGCGCGCCGCGCCGGGCGAGCA
>NZ_JAPHNL010000340.1 GCF_026274175.1 Streptomyces beihaiensis | reverse complement strand
CGCCGCGGCGGCCGCCTCGTCGCTCTCGCCCGCGGGTCCCGGCACCCGCGCCTCACCGTTCGCCCCGCTCGTCGTGCCCGTCGACCGCCGCGGCGACGACGCCTGCAGTGCCATGCCCCCGGTCGTACGGAACAGTTCGTCGGCCCCGGGCAGACTCACTCGGCGTGACACCGGGCGAGCACCTCCCTGGCGAGCTGGCGATAGGCGGCGGCACCGACCGAGTTGGAGGCGTACGTGGTGATGGGCTCACCGGCGACCGTGGTCTCGGGGAAGCGCACGGTCCGGCCGATCACCGTGTGGTAGACGTGATCGTCGAACGCCTCGACGACGCGCGCGAGGACCTCACGGCTGTGCACGGTCCGCGAGTCGTACATCGTGGCGAGGATGCCGTCGAGTTCCAGGTCGGGGTTGAGCCGCTCCTGGACCTTCTCGATCGTCTCGGTCAGCAGCGCCACACCGCGCAGCGCGAAGAACTCGCACTCCAGCGGGACGATGACCTTGTGAGCCGCCGTCAGCGCGTTGACCGTGAGCAGACCGAGCGAGGGCTGGCAGTCGATCACGATGAAGTCGTAGTCGGACATCAGCGGCTTGAGCGCGCGCTGCAGCGTCGACTCGCGCGCGACCTCGCTGACCAGCTGCACTTCCGCGGCCGACAGGTCGATGTTGCTCGGCAGCAGGTCCATGTTCGGGACGGCCGTCTTGAGGAGGACCTCGTCGGCGGCCATGCCCCGCTCCATGAGCAGGTTGTAGACCGTCAGGTCGAGTTCCATCGGGTTGACGCCGAGGCCGACCGAGAGCGCGCCCTGCGGGTCGAAGTCGACGAGCAGGACCCGGCGTCCGTACTCGGCGAGCGCGGCACCCAGGTTGATGGTCGACGTGGTCTTGCCGACGCCGCCCTTCTGGTTGCACATCGCGATGATCTTCGCGGGGCCGTGGTCGGTCAGGGGCCCCGGGATCGGGAAGTACGGCAGGGGGCGCCCGGTGGGGCCGATCCGCTCGCGGCGCTGGCGGGCGGCGTCGGGGGCGAGCGTGGCCGCGTACTCGGGGTCGGGCTCGTACTCGGCGTCGGGGTCGTAGAAGTGCCCCTCGGGCAGTTCGTCGTAGTCGGCGAAGCGGCTGTCTGTGTCGCCGCTTCGGTCGCCGGCCATGGCGTTCACGTGATGGCCATCCATGCTCTGGTGTGCTGTCTGCGTCGGCGTCTGTTCGGAGGTGCTGCGGAAGCCGCTCTGCCGGTCCGCGAACGTGCGTACAGCGACGGAGCCGACAGCCTGAAGCCCCGCGGTTCCCTGTCCGCCCGGCTGGCCACCTCCGGGAGTAAATGTCGACTCATTCACAAGTCGTCTTACCTCCTTGGACGTGACCAGGAACATTTATCGATAGGTCAGCGTGGCACCATGCCGACGGTTGGCGACTCTATGGCGTGGCACCGCTCCGCAGCAACACAATCCGCCGGACCCGGCACGATGTGTCGGCAAACGAACACCCTCATGTCAAGGGTGTGCGAAGGTTCTTGGCCGTGTTTCGTGAGTGTACGAATCGGTTAAAGAGCTACGTTCACGGCGAGTTGACCACGAGTTGACCAAGACCGTACCGATGCGGCAACGGCCGGACCCCTCACAAGGTCCGGCCGTATGCGTGAGATTGACGACGTTCGTTGACGTCGTGCGGTGCCTGCTCAGCCGAGGAGCGTCTCCAGCTCGACGTGCTCCAGGCCGTGCGCCTCGGCGACCTCCTTGTAGACGACCTTTCCGTCATGCGTGTTGAGGCCGAGGGCGAGCGCCGGGTCGCGGCGCAGGGCCTCCACCCAGCCGCGGTCGGCCAGCTCCACGATGTACGGGAGCGTGGCGTTGGTCAGCGCGTACGTCGAGGTGTTGGGGACGGCGCCGGGCATGTTGGCGACGCAGTAGAAGACCGAGTTGTGCACCTTGAAGGTCGGCTCGGCGTGGGTGGTCGGGCGCGAGTCCTCGAAGCAGCCGCCCTGGTCGATCGCGATGTCGACAAGGACACTTCCGGGCTTCATGCGCGAGACGAGCTCGTTGGTGACGAGCTTGGGGGCCTTGGCGCCCGGGATGAGGACGGCGCCGATGACGAGGTCGGCGTCGAGGACGGCCTTCTCCAGCTCGAAGGCGTTGGACATGACCGGGCGGACCTTGGTGCCGAAGACCTTGTCGGCCTCGCGCAGCTTGTTGATGTCCCTGTCGAGCAGGGTGACGTGGAAGCCCAGGCCGACGGCGATCTGCGTGGCGTTCCAGCCGGAGACGCCGCCGCCGATGACGACGGCCCGGCCCGCGTGGACGCCGGGGACGCCGCCGGGCAGCACACCGCGGCCGCCGTTGGGTGCCATCAGGTGGTAGGCGCCGACCTGCGGGGCCAGGCGGCCCGCGACCTCGGACATCGGGGCGAGCAGCGGCAGCGCGCGGTTCGCCGTCTCGACGGTCTCGTAGGCGATGGCGGTGGTGCCCGACTCCAGGAGTGCGTCCGTGCACTCCCTGGACGCGGCCAGGTGCAGGTAGGTGAAGAGCGTCTGGTCCTTGCGCAGGCGGTGGTACTCCTCGGCGATCGGCTCCTTGACCTTCAGGAGCAGGTCGGCGGTGGCCCACACCTCGTCGGCGGTGGGGAGGATCTTCGCACCCGCGGCGACGTACTCGTCGTCGGTGATCGACGAGCCCACGCCGGCGTTCTGCTCGATGACGACCTGGTGGCCGTGGCGCACCAGCTCATGCACTCCGGCGGGGGTGATGGCCACCCGGAACTCGTTGTTCTTGACCTCGCGGGGGATGCCGACCTTCATCGTCGATCACGGTCCTTGGCTCAGGGGATATGTCGGGCAACGCACTACATACCAGTGTGCTGCGGGACACACCGGCAGAGACACCGCGGAAGGACGCGGCGGAGCCAGTCTAATGAAGGTTTTCGAGCTGTCTAGCCTTTCGATGCATCAATCTTCCGCAGATGCACTACGGATTTCGCAGGCGTTAGCGGGTCGTTGCGAAGGTTTTGCTTCCGGATCGAGCTCGTCGCCCAGCATCCGCTCGGCCGCGGCGCGGTGCAGCTTGGCCGCGGCCGGGTCGCCGAGCCGTTCGAGGGTGTCGGCGAGCCGCACCTGGAGCGCCGCCTGCAGCCGTACGTCCTCGGCCCGGCGCGCCCACTCGACCGCCTCGTGGCAGGTGCGCAGCGACTCCTCGGGGCGGCCCGCGTACTCCTGCACGCGCGCCAACTCGCTGAGCGCGCGGGCCTGTGCGGCCACATCGCCCTCCTTGCGGTAGCCGGCGACGGCCGAGCGCCAGCCGCGCAGCGCCTCGCCGTACCGGCCCGCGTAGGTGTGGGCGGTGGCGATGCGTCCGTGCAGCCGGGCGGCGTCGGCCCGCTCGCCGCGCGCGAGCCGGTGGGCGAGGGCGCGCCCGTACCAGTCGGCCGCCCGCTGCCAGTCGCCCAGCTCCTGGTGGGCACCGGCTACGGATTCCATCGCGCGGCCGGTCGCGTACGGGTCACGGGCGGCGCGGCCGGCGTCCAGGGCGGCCCGGTAGCGGGCCAGGGCCTCCTCGGTACGGCCGGTGCGGGCGTCGAGGTCGGCGAGGTTGAGCAGCGCGGCGGCCTTCTCGCGGGGCAGGTCGCGGCGCTCGGCGACATCGAGGACGAGCCGGTGGATGCCGTACAGGTCGGCCGCCGCCGCCTCGGCGCCGCCGTGCGCCACCAGGGCGCGGACGAGCGCGGCCATCAGACGGCGGGCCAGGGTGTCGAGGTCACCGTCGGCGACGGCGAGCCGGGCCGAGGCGAGCAGCGCGGGCCTGCGCACGCGCAGCCACTCGGCGGCGTCCTGCGGGCTCGCGAACCGCAGGGCGGTGGGCAGCCCGGCGAGCTTGCGGCGGGCCGGGGACCCCTCGGGCTCGGTGACGGCGCGGCAGGACGTGAGCAGCCGTACGGTCCGCTCCAGCATGCGGGCGCGGGCCAGCTGCACCTCGCCGGGCCGGTCGTGGGTCTCGGTGAGCGCGCGCAGCAACGGCAGCAGACAGCGCGGCACCTCGTACCGGGCCGTGTCCGGGTCGACCGAGCGGACCAGGGCGAGGGCGACCAGGTCGTCGAGGGTCTTGCGGGCTGCGGAGACCGAGCAGCCGGCGAGCGCGGACGCGGTGTGCGGGTCGACGTGGCCCTCGGGCGCCAGGCACAGGTAGCGCAGTATCCGGGCGGCGGGGGCGGGCAGCGCGGCGTAGGCGTGGTGGAAGACGCGGGCGAGGGCCGGCCGCTCGCCGAAGCCTTCGGCGGCGTTCAGCCGCTTGGCCAGGTCGGCGACGGATTCCTTGGGGCGGGCGGCGAGCCAGCCGCCCGCGATCTCCAGGGCGGCGGGCTCGGCGCCGCACAGTTCGACCAGGGACTCGGCGGAGCGCGGGTCGCAGGTGATGCGGACCGATCCCGCGTAGCGAGTGAGCAGTTCGACCGCCGACTTGGTGTCGAGTCCGCCGGGGGTGCAGGGCCGCACGTCCGGGATGCCGGTGAGCGGCCCCTCGGCGACCGCGACGACCAGGCAGTCACCGGTGTCGGGCAGCAGCGGGTCGACGTGTTCGGCGTCGCCCGCGTCGTCCAGCAGCAGCGCGACGCGGCGCGTGGCCAGGCCCGCGCGCAGCCGCTCGGTCAGCGCGTCGGCGCTCTCTCCGGGCGGGGCGGGCAGGCCCAGGGCGCCCAGCAGCTCACGGGCGACGCGCTCGGTCGGGACCGGGGCTCCGTCCGGCGTGGTCAGACGGGTGCGCAGCACGCCGTCCGGGTACTGGTCCGCGACCTGGCGCAGCAGCTCTTCGGCGAGGGCCGTGCGGCCGGTGCCGGCGCGGCCCGCGACGAGCAGGACCCGGGCGCGAGGGGCTTCGGCCTTGCGGCCCGAGAGGGTGTCGAGCCCGGCCCGCTCGATGTCGGCCCGCAGCTCCTTCAACTCCCGTCTGCGCCCCAGGAACTGACGCGGCGACACGTCCACGTCGTCCGACTTCACCGCCTGATCCGCCACCGGCCACGCTCCGTCTCGCCCAGCCCCTCCGGGGGTCGGCAGGGGCGGTGCCGAGCGTAGTTGAAGGTGTGCGGATGCCCTTGGCGGGCGGCACCGGGGAACAGGCGGAAGTCACCGGATCGGATCAGCGGATGGTGTGACCGGGCACGGTGGGCTCCGCCGGTGCGGGTGGGCGTCTGCAGGGTCGGGGTGCGTGGCCGGCCGCGGATGGGGGGGGTTGGCTGGTCGCGCCCACGCGGCGGAGTCGCACATCGGCGCTGCCCCGCGCAACCTCGCGAGCGACCACCCACGGCCCGCGTCCGCGTCCGCGGACGAAACAGAACCCGGCGGACGGAGGCGCTACGCGTCGAACGGCCGGGCGGACCACTGCGCGTTCGCCGGGCGAAGGGCGTCCACCCCGTCGCCCGACCGCGCCGCGCTCAGTGAAAGCACACCCACCACGAGGCAGTTGTTGTGAAGCTCACCGGCCAGGACGGCGCGCACGAGGTCCGCGAGGGGCACGCGGGCGAACTCCATCTCCGCCTCCTCGTCCTCCACCTCGAACCGGGCGCCCTCCGCCTCGGAGAGGTCACGGGCCAGGAAGATCCGAACGGCCTCCGAGCAGCCGCCGGGCGTCGTGTAGACGTCGGTGAGGACGCGCCAGTCCTCCGCCTTGACGTGCGCCTCCTCGTACAGCTCGCGCTGCGCGGCGTGCAGCGGGTTCTCGCCGGGCACGTCGAGGAGCCCGGCCGGGATCTCCCACAGCTTCATGCGGACGGGGTGGCGGTACTGCTTGAGGACGAGGACCCGGTCCTCGTCGTCGAGGGCGAGCACGGCGACCGAACCGGGGTGGACCTGGTAGTCGCGGTTGACCACCGAGCCGTCCGGCATGACGACCTCGTCCGTGCGCACGGAGGTCTTGTTCCCGACGAACGGGGTCCGGCTCGCCCGGGTCTCCCACTCCTCGGCGGTGTCCTCGATCGGCGTCACGGCCGTCATGTCGCAAGCCCTCCCACGTACCCACGGAGAAAACGGAAAACACAGAGAAAAGAACAGAGAAACCGGGGTACGTGCCGCATTCGGCACGTACCCCGGTAACCGTACATCGCTTGTGCGACGGGCCTTACTCGGCCGTCTTGCGCGCCGCTTCCTGCCGTTCGACGGCCGCCTTCACCAGACCGGCGAAGAGCGGGTGCGGCCGGGTCGGGCGCGAGCGCAGCTCCGGGTGGGCCTGGGTGGCGACCAGGTACGGGTGGACGTCGCGCGGGTACTCGACGTACTCGACGAGCTTGCCGTCGGGCGAGAGGCCCGAGAAGACGATGCCCGCCTTCTTCTCCAGCTCGGCGCGGTAGGCGTTGTTCACCTCATAGCGGTGGCGGTGGCGCTCCTCGACGTACTCCTTGCCGTCGTACACCTCGCGCACGATGGAGCCCTCGGCGAGCTTGGCCGGGTACATGCCCAGCCGCATGGTGCCGCCCATGTCGCCCTCACCGGCGACGATGTCGAGCTGCTCGGCCATCGTGGAGATCACCGGGTGGGCGGTGGCCGCGTCGAACTCCGTGGAGTTCGCGTCGGGGATGTCGGCGAGGTTGCGGGCCGCCTCGATGACCGTGCACTGCAGGCCGAGGCAGAGGCCGAGCAGCGGGATCTTGTTCTCGCGGGCGAACTTGATCGCGCCGACCTTGCCGGAGACGCCGCGGTCGCCGAAGCCGCCGGGGATGCAGATCGCATCGACGTCGCCGAGCTGCTTCTTGGCGCCCGCCGGGGTCTTGCAGTCGTCGGACGTGACCCACTTGATCTTGACGCGGGCCCGGTTGGCGAAGCCGCCCGCGCGCAGCGCCTCGGTGACCGACAGGTAGGCGTCGGGCAGGTCGATGTACTTGCCGACCAGCGCCATGACGATCTCGTGGCTGGGGTTGTGGACGCGGTCGAGCAGGTCGTCCCAGGTCGTCCAGTTCACGTCGCGGAACGGGAGGTCCAGCTTGCGGACGACGTAGGCGTCCAGGCCCTCGGCGTGCACGACCTTCGGGATGTCGTAGATCGAGGGCGCGTCGGGGCAGGCCACGACGGCGGCCTCGTCGACGTCGCACATCAGGCTGATCTTGCGCTTGATGGCGGTGGGGACCTCGCGGTCGCAGCGCAGCACGATGGCGTCCGGCTGGATGCCGATGTTGCGCAGCGCGGCGACGCTGTGCTGGGTGGGCTTGGTCTTCAGCTCGCCCGACGGGCCGATGTAGGGGAGCAGCGAGATGTGCACCACGAAGACGTTGTCGCGGCCGACCTCGTGACGGACCTGGCGGACGGTCTCCAGGAAGGGCAGCGACTCGATGTCACCGACGGTTCCGCCGACCTCGGTGATGACGACGTCGACCTCGTCCGTCGCCATGCGGCGGATGCGGTGCTTGATCTCGTTGGTGATGTGCGGGATGACCTGGACCGTGTCGCCCAGGTATTCGCCGCGCCGCTCCTTGGCGATGACCTGCGAGTACACCTGGCCTGTAGTGACATTGGCGCTGCCGTCCAAGTCGCGGTCGAGGAATCGCTCGTAGTGTCCGATGTCCAGATCGGTTTCGGCACCGTCGTTGGTGACGAACACCTCACCGTGCTGGAAGGGGTTCATCGTGCCCGGGTCGACGTTCAGGTACGGGTCGAGCTTCTGCATGACGACCCGCAGGCCGCGCGCCTTGAGCAGCATGCCGAGGCTGGAGGCGGTGAGGCCCTTGCCAAGTGAGGAGGCGACACCCCCGGTGACGAAGATGTGCTTGGTCGTCGTGGATTTGGGCGTCATGGCCAAAGGGGGGCTCCCGTGGTCGCGGTCTGGGGTGCGTACCGACGTGCTCGCCGAACTCTCGGGGGGAGGCGCCGTCGCTGCGGTTCGGGGGTCCGATGACCACCGGCTCACGGGCTACCAGGGTATCAGCGACAGGGCCAGAGTGTGTCCGGCCACGCTCCGCGCACGGGCCGCCACGCACGCGCGATGCCGTAACGGTACGGCCGCGAGGGCTTCACCCACCGCTCACCCGTTCGGCTCAGGCGCGTTGCCGTGAGGGGCACGCGGATCAGGCGGGTGCGTCGTATCCTGCTCGGACACTCGGCTGGCGAGTCACACTGGAGACGGCGGTACAACGGCGGCACCCCCGCCCGCTCCCGACCGTTCACCGCACCACGAAGCCCGTTCGCTCCACCCCAGCCGGAACGACCGGCTCGTCAGTTCGTTTGAAAACGATGTATATCGACGTATCACGACGACGTATCAAGACGATCCGTTGACCGTTAAGACCGCAGAGCGAGCGCCCCTCGCGGCAACTGCCGCACCACCGGGGCGTACGTGGCCGTTCGACTGGAGTTGCACGTGGCCGGGCGCATCGAGGATTACGCACTTATCGGAGACATGCAGACCGCCGCACTGGTCTGCCGGGACGGCACAGTCGACTGGCTGTGCCTGCCCCGCTTCGACTCGCACGCCATTTTCGCCGGGCTGCTCGGCACCGAGGACCACGGTTTCTGGCGGATCGGCCCGGCCCATCCGGCCGACGCCGCTCCCCCGGCCGCCGCACGCCGCACTTACCGCGGTGACTCGCTGATCCTGGAGTCCGAGTGGGACACCCCGCGCGGCACCGTGCGGATCACCGACTTCATGCCGCCCCGTGACGGCGCGCCGCAGCTGACCCGTGTCGTGGAGGGCGTCACCGGACGCGTCCCGATGCGCTCCGCGCTGCGGATGCGGTTCTCGTACGGGCGGATCGTGCCGTGGGTGCACAAGGTGGACGGCCGTACGGTCGCGGTGGCCGGACCCGACTCCGTGTGGCTGGACACGGACGCGGAGACCTACGGCAAGGACCTGACCACGTACTCGGACTTCACGGTGGCGCCCGGTGACCGGATCACGTTCACCGTCCAGTGGCAGCCCTCGCACAAGGAACAGCCGCCGCTGCCGGACCCGGCGGGCGCCCTGGAGGCGACCGAGGAGTTCTGGCGCGAGTGGGTGGGCCACTGCACCTACCACGGGCCCTACCGGGAGGCCGTGGTCCGCTCGCTGATCACGCTCAAGGCGCTCACCTACGCCCCGACCGGCGGCATCGTCGCCGCACCCACCACGTCGCTGCCGGAGGAGATCGGCGGCGTACGGAACTGGGACTACCGGTACACGTGGCTGCGCGACGCCGCCATCACCCTGTCGTCGCTGCTGCGCACCGGATACCGGGAAGAGGCGCGGGCCTGGCGCGAGTGGCTGCTGCGGGCGGTGGCCGGGGACCCGGAGAACCTGCAGATCATGTACGGCATCGCGGGCGAGCGTGAGCTCGGCGAGGCGGAGCTGGAGTGGCTGCCCGGCTACGAGGACTCGGCCCCGGTCCGGGTCGGCAACGGCGCGGCGCACCAGCTCCAGCTCGACGTGTACGGCGAGGTCACCGAGGCTCTGCACCTGGGCCACATGACGGGCCTGGCCCGCAACGACTACGCCTCGCTGCTCCAGCTCAAGCTCATCCGCTACATGGAGGGCCACTGGGACGAGCCGGACGAGGGCATCTGGGAGGTGCGCGGGCCGCGCCGCCACTTCGTGCACTCGAAGGTGATGGCGTGGGTCGCGGTCGACCGCACCATCAAGCTCATCGAGTCCGGTGACGCGGACGGCCCGCTGGAGGAGTGGCGCGAGCTGCGCGACGAGATCCACCGGGACGTGTGCGAGAAGGGTTACGACAAGGAGCGCAACACCTTCACGCAGTACTACGGCAGCAAGGAGCTGGACGCCGCGCTGCTGCTGATCCCGCAGGTGGGCTTCCTGCCGCCGGACGACAAGCGGGTCATCGGCACCGTCGAGGCGATCCAGCGGGAGCTGTCGACACCGGACGGGTTCATCCTGCGCTACCCGACCGACGGCGAGGACGCCGGTGTGGACGGGCTGCCCGGCGACGAGGGCGCCTTCCTGGCCTGCTCGTTCTGGATGGCGGACGACCTGGCGATGATCGGCCGCGTCGACGAGGCCCGCAAGCTCTTCGAGAGGCTGCTGGCGCTCCGCAACGACCTGGGACTGCTCGCCGAGGAGTGGGACCCGCGGCTGCAGCGCCAGGTCGGCAACTTCCCGCAGGCCTTCAGCCACGTGCCGCTGATCGACACGGCGCTGCGGCTGACGGCGAGCGGGGCGTACGGCGGGTAGGCGTCGGTAAGAGCCCGCCCTGGTAGGTGGCGTGCGGCGCCGTGCTCCGGTGACGTACGCCACAGCCGGACTCGGGGCGCGCACCGGTACCGTCCCCGCCATGGACAGCACCCCCCTCCCCGCCGGCCCGCACACGGCGCAGCCGCAGCCCCACGTCCCGCACGGCGGGCCGGGCGGCATCACGGTGCGGCGCGCCCTTGAGCTGCCGGGCCTGCGCAGCGGGCTGCCGGAGGTCGTGGCGGGCGCCGACCTGCTGGAGCGGACCGTGCGGTGGGTGCACGCGGGCGAGGTGCCGAACATCGCGTCCCTGCTCAAGGGCGGCGAGCTGCTGCTCACGACGGGGTACGGGATCGGTACCCGCCCCGCCGAGCAGCGGGCGTTCGTGCGCAGGCTCGCCGACCGGGGCATCGCGGCGCTCGTCATCGAGCTGGGGCAGCGGTTCACACGGCTGCCCGCGGCGCTCGTGGAGACGGCGCGCGGCGCGGGTCTGCCGCTGGTGCAACTGCACCGCGAGGTGCCGTTCGTGACGCTCACCGAGGAGATCCACACCGAGATCGTCAACGGTCACTACGCGCTCCTCCAGCGCGCCGAGGAGGTGCACCGGCGCTGCACGGAGGCGCTGCTCGCGGGCGGCGGCGTGCCGCACGTGCTGCGCATCCTGGCGGAGTTCAGCGGCAACCCGGTCTTCCTCGAGACCGTGGACGGGCAACTCCTGTACGCGGCCGGGGAGCACACCGACCTCACCGATCCGCTCCAGGTGTGGGAAGGCATGCGCGGCTCCCACCAGGACGATCCGCCGGCCGGCGCGGTGCTCGTGGACGTGCCGGGCGGCGGCCCCGGGACCGGTTCGGTGCGGGCGCGGCTCGTGCTGCTGCCGGTGGCCGGGCCGCTCGCGCCGGTGCACCGGATGGCGGCGGAGCGCGCGGCCGGGTCGCTGGCCGTGGTGCTGATGCAGGCCCGGCAGGAGGAGGAGCTGGCGGCGCGCGGCCGGGGCGACTTCCTGACGGACCTGGCGGAGGGGCGCATCACACCGGACGACGCCCCCGCGCAGGCCCGCGTCCTCGGCTTCAGGCCCGCGGGGCGGGGCCCGCTGCTGCCGGTGGTGATGCGCCTGCCGGAGGCGTCGGTCGCCGCGGTGGGGGTCTCCCCCGGCGGCGGCTGGGCCGTGCTCGCGCGGGCCGTGGCGGAGGAGCTGGCCTCGGTGGGCGTGCCGGTGCTGCTGGGTGTGCGGCCGGTCGAGGGGCGGGTGCCGCTGCTGCTCGGGCTGCGCTCGGAGCCGGAACGCGCTGCGGTCGCCGACCGGGTCGCGGCGGCGCTGCGGGCCGGGGTCGAGCGGGCCGGGATGCGACGGGCGGGCGGGCCCGCGCCGGTCGTGGTGGTCGGCGGGGCGGGCGGCTGGGCGGCGGCGGCCGCGGGTCTGCGGCATGCCTCGGAGACGGCGACGGCGGCACAGGGTCTGGACGACCGCGCCTGGCACGACGCGCGGCGCCTCGACATCGACCTGCTGCTGTGGCGGCTCGGCCGGCACGACAAGGACGTCCTGGCGGCGTTCGTGGAGCGGGCGATCGGCCCCCTGCGGGAACACGACCGCCGCGCCAAACCGCCGCTGCTGCCCACGCTGCAGACATATCTGGCGCACGCGGGCCGCAAGGCGGAGACGGCCCGCGAGCTCCACCTCAACCGCCAGACCCTCTACAACCGCCTCGCCCGCATCGGCGAACTGCTCGGCACGGACCTGGACGACCCGCAGACGGTCCTCGCGCTGAGCCTGGCCCTGCGGGCACGCCGACACGTGCCGTGACAGTCGCGTCGAGGCACCTCGGGCACCACGGCCGGGAGCCGGAGCGCGGCGCGTTTTCAGACGGCCCCGGTCAGCTCGTCGTAGACGCTGAGCACCTGGGCGACGGTCGCGTCCTCGGTCGGCCAGGACGCGGCCTGCGCGCTGCCCAGCGCGCGCAGGCGTTCACAGTGGTCGGAGTCGGCCAGGAGGCGCTCGACGGCTCGGGACAGCGCGACCGCGTCACCGTACGGGACGAGTTCGGCGGCGTCGCCGACCAGTTCGGGGATGCCTCCGACGGCGGTCGCCACGAGCGGGACCCGCGCGTGCAGCGCCTCCTGGGCGAGCGTCGAACGCGACTCCCAACTGCTGGGCAGGACGGCCAGGTCGGCGGCGCGCAGCAGTTCCGCGACGTCGTCACGGCGTCCGGCGAGCCGCACGGGCAGGCCCTCGCCGTCGATGCGCCGCTGGAGCGCGGCCCGCATCGGCCCCTCGCCCACGACGACGACCAGCGGCACCGGGTCGAGGCCGAGCCAGGCGTGGGCGGCGTCGAGGAGCACGTCGTAGCCCCGGTGCCGCTCCAGGCTGCCGACGGCCATCAGCAACGGCCGGCCGAGCGCGCCCAGGTCGGCGCGGGTCTTGTGGCGGGCCCGGTCCGCCTCGTCGGACGCGGAGTCCGGGCCGGGACCGGGGCCCGGGCCTGGGCCGGGCGTGCGGGGCGGCGGGAAGGAGACCGCGGCGAGCCGGGCGTCCCTGGCGCCGCGGGCGCGGGCCCGGTCGACCAGGTCGGTGGAGGTGCCGAGCACCACGGACGCGGCCCTGGCCACGCGCCGTTCGAGCACGCGCAGCAGCGGGGCGCGGGCCCCGTCGGCGTACGCGCGGGTGTGCCAGGTGACGACGAGCGGGACGCGCCGCCCGCTGAGCGCGAGCGCGGCCCGCAGCGCCGCGTGCAGCCCGTGCGCGTGAACCAGGTCGGCGTCGGCGCAGGCCGCGCGGAGCGCGGCGACGGAGGCCGGGTCGTTACGGCGCGGCACCGGCACATGGCGCGCCCCGACGGCCCCGAACCGGTAGGCCCGCTCGGCCTCGGGCGGCGCGCAGACGGTGACCCGGACGCCGCGCGCCACGAGCCCGGCGGCCAGGGACAGGACGTAGGCGCCGCCACCGTCACCGCCGCCGCTCCCCGCGCTGCCGCCGCCCAGCACCTGCACGGTGCGCAGCGCCGGTTGTCCGTGCGCCGAGGGGCTGCTGACGTGGCTCACGCTTGCCGGGCTCCTGGTGGGTGGTGGTGCGGGCGGGAACGGGCGCACCCGCACCGTATAGGTATACGTACGCCGATGCGCGGGCCCAAGGATGCCAGTCCGTACGCCCGTTGCGGCACGGCCCACGGTCGCGCACCGCGCGCGTACGGGCAACACGGCACACCGGATCACCCACATGGGTGAACCCGGGATCGCGCCGCCCCGACGAACCCGGCCGCCGCCCCCCCCTACCCGTCCGCCCGCGCCACGGCGAGCAGTTCCTCGGCGTGGGCACGGGCCGTCTCGGAGTCCTCCTGGCCGGCCAGCATCCGGGAGAGCTCGCGCACCCGGTCCTCGCCCTCCAGGACGGTGACGCCGGAACGCGTCACGGAGCCGTCGTTCGTCTTCTCGACCAGCAGCTGCCGGTCGGCGAACGCGGCGACCTGCGGCAGATGCGTGACCACGACGACCTGCGCCGACTTCGCCAGCTTGGCGAGGCGTCGGCCGATCTCGACGGCCGCCTTGCCGCCCACGCCCGCGTCGACCTCGTCGAAGAGGTACGTGGGCACGGGGTCGTTGCCCGCGAAGACGACCTCCACCGCGAGCATCACACGGGACAGCTCACCGCCTGACGCGCCCTTCGCGATGGGCCGCGGCGGGGCGCCGGGATGCGGGGCGAGCAGCAACTCGACCTCGTCGGCGCCGTTCGGTCCGCACACCACGGTCCGCCCGTCGACCTCCACGCCGTCGACGGCGTCGGTCTCGCTCTGCCGGATGTCGAAGGAGACCCGGGCGTGCGGCATGGCGAGCGAGGACAGCTCCTCGGTGACCGCGTCGGCGAAGCGGGCGGCGGCCTCGGTGCGGGCGTGGGTCAGTTCCTGGGCGAGCGCCCCGAGTTCGCCGCGCAGCGACTCGCGCTCGGCGGTCAGTTCGCCGATCCGCTCGTCGTCGCCGTCGAGTTCGAGCAGCCGCGCCGCGCTCGTCTCGGCCCAGGCGAGCACCCCCGCCGTACCCTCGCCGGCCTCACCGTACTTGCGCGTCAACTGTCCGAGCGCCGCCCGCCGTTCCTCGACGGCGGCGAGCCGCAGCGGGTCGGCGTCCAGGTCGTCCGCGTAACCGGCGAGCTCCGCGGCGACGTCCGTGAGCAGGATCTGCACCTCGCCGATCCGTTCGGCGAGCGCCCCGAGCGCCGGGTCGTGGGAGCGCACGGCCTCCAGGGCCCGGTGCGCGCCACCGACCAGCGTCTGGGCGTCGACGCCCTCGGGGTCCTCCGGGTTCCCGGCGAGCGCGGCGTGCGCGGCGGCGGCCGCGGAGGCGAGCGCCTCGGCGTGCCCGAGCCGCGATGCCTCCTCGGCCAGCTCCACGTCCTCGCCCGCGCGCGGTTCGACGGCCGCGATCTCGTCGAGCCCGAACCGCAGCAGATCGGCCTCCTGCGCCCGCTCCCGCGCGCGCGTGGTGATGGTGTCGAGCTCGGCGGTGACCGCCTTGAGGCGCTTGTACACGGCCTGGTACTTGGCGAGCGGCACGTCGACGGCGTCCCCCGCGTACCGGTCGAGCGCCTGCCGCTGCCTTCCCGGTTTCAGCAGGCCCTGCTGGTCGGTCTGTCCGTGCACGGCCACCAGGTCGTCGGCCAGCTCGCTCAGCACGCCCACGGGCACCGACCGGCCGCCCAGGTGCGCGCGCGAGCGCCCCTCGGCGGAGACGGTGCGGCTGACGAGGAGCACACCGTCGTCGAGCTCGGCCCCCGCCTCCTCGGCCCGCACCAGCGCAGCCGATCCGGCGGGTACCGCGACGCGCCCCTCGACCACGGCGTTCTTCACGCCGATCCGCACGAGCGCCGGGTCGGCGCGCCCGCCGAGCAGCAGTCCGAGGCTGGTGACGACCATGGTCTTGCCCGCGCCGGTCTCGCCGGTCACCGCCGTGAAACCGGGTGACAGCTCGACCACTGCGTCGTCGATGACTCCGAGCGACCGTATCCGCATCTCCTCCAACACGGACACGACCTTACGAGGTCCGGGCCCACCTGTGCGACGGCCCCTGCTCCCGCGGGCCGAACGAGCAGGTGACGCGTGCCCGGTCCGTGCCGCTGTCACCCACGTGTGTCACCCGCGTGGGTGGGGTTGCCCCTGGGCCGAAAGGGCGGGTCTCCCTCATCGGGACATCCGGCGATCCGTACCAGCCTCTCAGTGCGGCGCCCCCCGCCACCCGGCCACCGGCAGCGCGAACTTGGCCACCAGGCGGTCCGTGAACACCGCGTGGTGCAGCCGTGCGAGCCGGACCGGGACGGCGCCCCGCCGCACCTCGACCCGTGCCCCGTCGGGCAGCTCCACGGTCCGCCGTCCGTCGCACCACAGCACGCCCGGCGGGGTGTGCTGCTGCACCTCCACCGCGAGCACCGAGTCCGGCGACGTGACCAGCGGCTTGGCGAACAGGGCGTGGGCGCTGATCGGCACCATGAGCAGCGCCTCCACCTCCGGCCAGACCACGGGCCCGCCCGCCGAGAACGCGTAGGCCGTCGACCCGGTCGGGGTCGCGCACACGATCCCGTCGCAGCCGAAGCCGGTGACCGGCCGGCCGTCGATCTCCAGGACGACCTCCAGCATCCGCTCGGGCTCGATCTTCTGCACGGCGGCCTCGTTGAGCGCCCAGTCACGGTGCACGACGTCGCCGTTGCGGTGCACGACGACATCGATCGTCATGCGCTCCTCGACCTCGTACGCCCTGGTGACGACCCGGTCGACGACCTTGTCGAGGTCGTCGCGCTCGGCCTCGGCGAGGAACCCGACGCGGCCGAGGTTCACGCCGAGCATGGGGATGCCCGAGGCGCGCGCGAACTCGGCGCCGCGCAGCAGCGTCCCGTCGCCGCCGAGCACGATCAGCAGCTCGCACCCGTCGAGGCAGGACGGGGTCGCCTCCTTGGCCAGCTCCACGCTGTCCGGCAGCGGCAGATCGGCCGCCTCGGCCTCCAGGACCCGCACGCCGATGCCGCTGCGCAGCAGCCCCTGGACGACGAGTTCGGCGCTGCGGACGGCGGCGGGCCGCCCGGTGTGCGCGAGGAGGAAAACAGTACGAGCTCGGGTCTGTGTCAACGCGGCCCCTCCGCCACTGCTCGGTCGACGTCGGCCGGGTCCAGCTCAGGCGCCCCGGCCCGCAGCCACAGAAAGTACTCGACGTTCCCGGAGGGGCCTGGCAACGGGCTCGCGGTCACCCCGAGCACGCCGAGCCCCAGCCGCCACGCCTGCGCGGCCACCTGCCGTACGGCCTCGGCGCGCAGTTCGGGGCTGCGCACGACGCCGCCGCTGCCGAGCCGCTCCTTGCCCACCTCGAACTGCGGCTTGACCATGAGCACGAGGTCGGCGCCGGGCGCGCAGCAGCGGACGAGCGCGGGCAGCACGAGGCCGAGCGGGATGAACGACAGGTCGCCCACCACGATGTCGACCGGCTCACCGTCGATCGCCTCCAGCGTCAACTCCCGTACGTTCGTGCGGTCCTTGACGGTGACCCGGTCGTCGCTCTGCAACGACCAGGCCAGCTGCCCGTAGCCGACGTCGACGGCGACGACATGGCCGACTCCGGCGCGCAGCAGCACATCGGTGAACCCGCCGGTCGACGCGCCCGCGTCCAGCGCGCGCCGCCCTTCGACGGCGAGCCCCCGTGGCACGAACGCGGCGAGCGCGCCCGCGAGCTTGTGCCCGCCGCGCGAGACGTAGTCGGGGTCGCTGTCGTCCTGCGTCACGACGATCGGCGCGGCCGTCTCCACCTGGGTCGCCGGCTTGGTCGCCACGGTCTTGCCGACGCTGACCCGGCCCGCGGCGATCAGCTGGCTGGCGTGCTCGCGCGAGCGGGCCAGCTTGCGGCGGACGAGTTCGGCGTCGAGGCGGCGACGTGCCACACCTGCCACGGTCGGTTCAGCTCCTGTTGTCGTACGAGGGTGATGGCTGGGGCCGTGCGTCCAGCGCGGTCAGCGCGGCGCGCAGGCCCTGATGTACATCCTCGTACACCTCGACGTGCCCGTCCGCCGCGAGGTGGTCCACATCGCCGAGCCGCTCCAGTTGCGCGTCCACGTCGGTGTTGCCGGTGGCGGTGCGCGCGACACCGAGCGGGGCAGGGGCCGCGGGTTCGTACGACGGCTCTTCGACGGGCGACTCTTCGACGCGGCTCTCGCTCATGCCACGACGCTACCGCGAGCGCCCGGTGTACCGTCGGTCACGATGGCCACGATCGAGGAGTGCAGGACCGCACTCGAGAGACTTTCGGACAACATGGCGAGCGCCGAGGGCGACGTGCGTGCCGCGACAGCGCTAGACCGCTCGGTGACCTGCCGCATCACGGACCTGGACATGACGTTCTCCGGCCGTCTGGAAAACGGCCGGATCGCGGTGCACGACACCTCCCCGGGTCCGCCCGCGCAGAAGGCGCAGATCCGGCTCGCGATGACCGGCGACGACCTGGTGGCGATGGTGGACGGGCAGCTGCACTTCGCGAAGGCGTGGGCCTCGGGACGGGTCCGCCTGGAGGCGTCCTTCCGCGATCTGCTGCGCCTCAGGACGCTGCTGTAGTCACCTGTCCGGCGCCGCCGCGCCGCTTCCCGGCCCGCCGCGCCGCGGGCACCACCAGCGGCGTTCCGGTCTCGGGATCGTCGATGACCTGGCAGGCCATGCCGAACAGGCGGTCGACGAGCTCGGCGGTGACGACGTCCTTCGGCGCGCCCTCGGCGATCACCTCGCCGCCGCGCAGCGCGATCAGGTGGGTCGCGTACCGGGCCGCGTGGTTGAGGTCGTGGAGCACGGCGACGAGCGTGCGCCCCTGTTCCTCGTGCAGCTCCGCGCACAGGTCGAGGACGTCGATCTGGTGCTGGATGTCGAGGTACGTCGTCGGCTCGTCGAGCAGCAGCAACGGTGTCTGCTGGGCGAGCGCCATGGCGATCCACACGCGCTGGCGCTGGCCGCCGGAGAGCTCGTCGACGTACCGGTCGGCGAGTTCGGCGACGCCGGTGGACTCCATCGACTCGCGGACCACCCGCTCGTCCTCGGACGACCACTGGCGCAGCAGCCCCTGGTGCGGGTAGCGGCCACGCGCGACGAGGTCGCCGACGGTGATGCCGTCGGGCGCGATGGACGACTGCGGCAGCAGCCCGAGCGTCCTGGCCACCTTCTTCGCGGGCATCGACTGGATGACGCTGCCGTCGAGCAGAACCCGTCCCGCGGTCGGCTTGAGCATGCGGGACAGGGCGCGCAGCAGGGTCGACTTGCCACAGGCGTTGGGGCCGACGATCACCGTGAAGGAGTTGTCGGGGATCTCGACGGACAACTTCTCGGCGATGACGCGCTGGTCGTATCCGAGGGTCACGTCGTCGGCTGCCAGCCGGTTCACAGCAGTACTCCTTGACGGGGCGAGGGAGGAGGAGAGGGCGGAGGAAGAGGAGGGGGACGGCCAGGGAGAGGGGGAAGGCGACGGCGCGCGGCGGCTCATATCCGCCCCGCCTTGCGTTCGGTGACCAGCAGCCACAGCAGATAGAGGCCACCCACGACGCCGGTCACGGCGCCGACCGGCAGCTGGTCCGCGCCGAACGCCCGCTGCGAGGCGAGATCGGCGGCGAGGAGCAGTGTGGCGCCCATGCAGGTGGCGGCGAGCAGGTTGGGGCCCGGCGACTTGGTCAGGCGTCGGGCGATCTGGGGCGCGGTCAGCGCCACGAAGGCGACCGGCCCGGCCGCCGCCGTGGCCGCGGCCGTCAGCCCGACGGACGAGACGAGCAGCAGCATGCGGACGCGCTCCACGCGCACGCCGAGCCCGCCCGCCGCGTCGTCGCCCATCTCCAGCATCCGCAGCGGCCTCGCGCACGCGCCGACGACCGGCACGACGACCGCGAACAGCAGGAGCAGCGGCCACACCTGGTCCCAGCCTCGCCCGCCCAGCGATCCCGTCATCCACACGGTGGCGCGGGCGGCGTCCACGAAGTCGGCCTTGGTGAGCAGATAGCCGTTGACGGCGGTGACGAACGCGGCCACCCCGATGCCGACGAGGACGAGCCGGTAGCCGTGCACGCCGCGCTTCCACGCGAGGAGGTAGATCGCCACGCCGGTGACCGTGCCGCCGACGAGGGCGCCGAGGGCGACCTGCGTGGCGCTGCCGCCGAAGATCACGATCATCACGAGCGCGCCGGCGGTCGAGCCCTGCCCGAGCCCGAGCACGTCGGGGCTGCCCAGCGGGTTGCGCGAGACGGCCTGGAAGAGGGCGCCGGACAGGCCGAGCGCGCCGCCGACCAGCAGGCCCACCAGGGCCCGGGGCAGCCGCAGCTCGTTGACGATGAACTCCTGCCCGGCGTTCCCGTGACCGGCGAGGGTGCGCAGCACGTCGACGGCGGGGATCTCGAAGTCGCCGGTGCCGATCAGGACGACGCTCGTGGCGAGCGCGGCCACGAGCAGGACGGCCACCACGACGGCCGACCTGATGTCGAGGCGGACGGAGAGCCCGCCCGGTGTTCGTAGCGTCTTGGTCACCTGGGTGGTCTTCACAGCTGGGCCGGCCTCCGACGTCGTACGAGAAAGATGAAGACCGGCGCGCCGATGACGGCGGTGACGATGCCGACCTGCAACTCGGCCGGGCGGGCCACGAGCCGTCCGACGACGTCGGCGCCCAGCAGCAGCACCGGGGAGAGGACCGCCGCGTAGGGCAGGATCCAGCGCATGTCGGGGCTGGTGAACGAGCGCACGATGTGCGGAACCATCAGGCCGATGAAGACGATGGGCCCGCAGGCGGCGGTGGCCGCCCCGCACAGCACGGTGGCCGCGGCCATGCCGAGGGCGCGAGTACGGCCCAGGTGCGCGCCGAGGGCGCGGGCCGTGTCGTCGCCCATCGCCATCGCGTTCAGCGGCCGGGCCAGGCCGAGCGCGAGCAGCGCGCCGACGACGACGAACGGCAGCACCTGCTGAATGGTGTCCGTCCTCGCCGAGGCCAGCGAGCCGACCTGCCAGAACCGCATCCGGTTGAGGGCGACGTCGTCGCCGATCATCACCGCGTACAGGTAGCCGGAGAGCGCGGCGGTGACCGCCGTACCGGCGAGGGCCAGGCGGACCGGTGTGGCGCTGCGGCTGCCGCCGAGGGCGTGGACGAGGACACCGACGGCGGCGGAGCCGATGAACGCGAACCACACATACCCGCTGAACGATGTCACGCCGAAGAAGCTGATCGCGGTGACGACGGCCGCGGAGGCCCCCATGTTGATGCCGAGGATGCCCGGGTCGGCGAGCGGGTTACGGGTCAGCGCCTGGAGCACGGCGCCCGCGAGCCCGAGCGCGAGTCCGGCGACCATCCCGAGCACCGTGCGGGAGACGCGCTCGCCGACGACCACGTCCGCGTACCGCCCCGTGTCGTGAAACAGCCCGTGCCAGACCTGGTCGAGAGCGAGCGGTCTGGCGCCGAGGGCGATGCTCGCCACGGCCACGGCGACCAGCACGAGGCCGGAGACGACGAGCCCGGCGGCACGCGGCATCGCGCGGCGGGCGGGGGGCGCGGGAGGTGTCACCGCGTCGGCTTGCGGAGGACTCTGACTCTCAACCAACACGAGGTTAGGTTAACCTACCCTGTCAAAACCCTTCCTTCCTCGGCTCGTCCACTCACTCCCCCACACCGCCCCCTCGGCCCGCCGCGCGGGGCCCGCCCGAAGCCCGCGCCGCCTCACAGGCCCAGCCGCGCCAGCGCCTTGGCCGGGTCCAGCTCGCACACCCCCTCGCCCGCCGCCGTCCACGCCACCGCGCACAACGCCCGCAGGCCGTCGACGGGCGCACCGTCCCCCTCCAGCTCCAGGCGTCCGTCCATCGCAAGGGCCGTCCACCCTCCGCACCGGAACCCGCCGCCGTCCGCCACGACGTCCGGCTGGCCGGTCAGCAGTCCGCGCAGGTCCAGGTCCACATAGGTCGGCCGGTGGTGCGGGGGCGCGGCGAGCAGCTGAGCGGCGTCCGTCACGCCGGTCAGCACCAGGAGCGAGTCCACCGCCCCGTTGAACGCGCCCTCGATGTCCGTGTCGAGCCGGTCGCCGACCACCAGCGGTCTGCGGGCCCCGGTCCGCAGGATCGTCTCCTTGTGCATCGGCGGCAGCGGCTTCCCCGCCACCTGCGGCTCGGCACCCGTCGCGATCCGGACGACCTCGACCGCCGCCCCGTTCCCCGGCGCTATGCCGCGCGCGCTCGGGATCGTCAGATCGGTGTTGGACGCGAACCACGGCACACCGCGCGCGATCGCGTACGCGGCCTCGGCGAACCGGCCCCACACCATGTCGGGCCCGCCGTACCCCTGCACCACGGCCACCGGGTCCTCGTCTGCCGACTCGACGGGCTCAAGGCCCCGCTCCTGCAGGGCCACCCGCAGCCCCTGCCCGCCGATCACGAGCACCCGCGACCCCTCGGGCACCTGCTCGCTGATGAGCCGCGCCACCGCCTGCGCCGACGTGACGACGTCACCGGCCGCAGCGGGTATGCCCAGCTCGGTCAGATGCTCCGCCACGGCTCCGGGCGTGCGCAGCGCGTTGTTCGTGACGTACGCCAGCGCCATTCCGCCGTCCCGCGCCGCGGCCAGCGACTCCACGGCGTGGGCGATCGCGTGCCCTCCCGCATAGACCACCCCGTCGAGGTCGAGCAGCGCCGTGTCGTACGCCTCGCTCAGCGCACGCGCGCTGCCCTCGGGCCGCAGCCGCGCCCCGCGGCCGGCCGCTCCGCTCGGACTCTGGCTCATTCCGTATCGCTCCTTGCTCGATCCCACTCCCCGATCATCCCTCACCCCACTGACACTCGTACGATGCTCAGATGAACACTGCAGGTGGCGGCCTCGATCTGATCCCGTTCCGGGGCGTTCGCTACGTTCCCGAGCGCGTCGGCAGCCTCGCCTCCGTGACGTCGCCCCCGTACGACGTCGTCGTACGCCCCGACGGCCTGCACCACCTGGAGAACGCGGACCCGCACAACATCGTCCGCCTGATACTCCCGCAGAGCGGCCCCTCCGGCTCGCCACAGTCCCGCAACGACCAGGCGGCCGCCACGCTCCGCCGCTGGCTCACCGAGGGCGTCCTGGCCCCGGACGCGGCGCCCGCCCTGTACGTGTACGAGCAGCGCAGAGGCGACGTACTGCAACGCGGTGTCATAGGCGCGCTGCGACTGTCCGACGCAGCCGAAGGCGTGGTCCTGCCGCACGAGGACGTCATGCCGCACGTGGTCGAGGACCGCGCGGGCCTGATGCGCACCGCGGCCGCCAACCTGGAGCCCCTCCTGCTCAGCTACCGCGGCAACGGCAACGCGACGGGCACCACCGCCGTCATCGAACGCGCCGTGCACCGTCCCCCGCTCCTGGCCACGACCACCGAGGACGGCTACAGCCACCGCCTGTGGTCCCTCACCGACCCGGCCGAGCAACAGGAGATCCACCGCGACCTCTCCGCCCACCAGGCGCTCATCGCCGACGGCCACCACCGCTGGGCGACCTACCTGCGGCTGCGCGCCGAACACCCCTCACCCACCCCGTGGGACTTCGGCCTCGTCCTCCTGGTGGACTCGGCCCGCTACCCGCTACAGGTGCGCGCCATCCACCGCCTCCTGGGCCGTCTCCCCCTGGACCGGGCCCTGGCGGCGGCTCGCGACGCCTTCCGCGTACGCGAGATCCCCGGACCGCTCGCCAACGCCATGAGCGCCTTGGAGCAGGCCGTGGCGGACGGCGGCAACGCCTTCGTCCTGACCGGGACCGAGGACACGTACTACCTGCTGGACCGCCCTGACCGCGCCCTCATCGCCCGTACGGTCCCCGCGGACCGCCCCGATGCCTGGCGCAACCTGGACGCGACGGTGCTGCACGCGACGCTGCTCGGGCACGTCTGGGGCATACCCGAGGACTCCCCCGCCGACGTCTCGTACATCCACGACACGGAGGCGACGGTCGCCAAGGCACGGCGCGACGGCGGGACGGCGGTCCTGATGCACCCGGTCCGTGAGGACGTCGTCCGTGAGCTGGCCCGGCAGGGCGTGACGATGCCGCGCAAGTCGACGTCGTTCGGCCCGAAACCGGCGACCGGCCTGGTCCTCAGGACGCTCGCCAACGGATGACGAACGGGCGGGCCCCGTAAGGAGCCCGCCCGTTCGCGACATACGCCTGCCGGTGTGTCTACTTCTCGTCCGACGACTCCGACTCCGACTCCGACTCCGACTCCGAGGAGCCCGACGAGTCGTCGGTGGCGTCAGAGGTGGTTCCGATGCCGGTGTCGGCATCGGTTTCCTTGTCGGTGTCGGTGTCGGTGTCGGTGTCGGTGTCGGCGTCGGCGTCGGCGTCGGCGTCGGCGTCGGCGTCGGCGTCTACGGTCTCGTCGAACGCGTCGACGAACTCGACGCCGTCCAGCTCCGCCAGCCGGTCGGACGCGTCGGTGCTGCCGTCCTTGTCGGACTCCACAGCCTTGGCGAACCACTCCCGCGCCTCGCCGTCGCGGCCCGCGGCGAGCAGCGCCTCGGCGTAGGCGTAGCGGAGCCGGGCCGTCCACGGCTGCACGGAGTTCGAGGCGAGTTCGGGGCTCTGCAGGGTCACGATCGCGGCCTCAAGCTGTCCCATGTCCTGGCGCGCGCCGGCGGCGACAAGGCGCATCTCGACCTGACCGGCCTTGTCGAGCTTCTGCACCTCGGGCGCTCCGGCCATGTCGAGGGCCTTCTCGGGCCGACCGAGCCCTCGCTCGCAGTCGGCCATGACGGGCCACAGCTCGACGTTGCCGGTCATGCGCCGCGCGGCACGGAACTCGGCGAGCGCCTCGCTGTACTTCTCGTGCGCGTACGCGGCGAAGCCCGCGGCCTCCCGCACGGCGGCGACGCGCGAGGCGAGACGGAGGGCGACCTTGGAGTAGCCGTAGGCCTTCTCGGGGTCCTCGTCGATGAGCCGCGCGACCATCACCAGGTTCTTGGCGACGTCCTCCGCGAGCCCCTTGGGCAGCGACTGGAGTTCCTGCTGCACGTTCTTGTCGAGCTCGAACCCGGAGACGTCCTCAGGGATCGGCAGCCGCTTGATCGGCTCGCGGTCGCGGTCCCGCTCGTCGCGGAAGCGGCCACCGCCGCCGCGCCGGTCGTCGCGGCGGTCACCGCGGCGGTCGTCTCGCCGGTCGTCGCGCCCACGGAACCCACCGGGCCGCCCGCCACGGTCGTCGCGGCGGAAGGGCGGCCGGTCACGGTCACCATCGCGCCGCGGACCACGGTCCCGATCCCGGTCACCGTACGGACGGTCCCCGTACGAGCGTCCGCCGTGGGGCCGGTCGTCCCGCCGGAAGTCCCGACGCTCGCCACTGCGCTCACCGCCGCGGTCGTCCCGGCGACCGTCACGGCGGTCATCACGGCGGTCATCCCGGCGGACGTCACGGCGGTCGCCGTCACGGCGGTACGAGGGCCGGTCACGGTCACGGTCACCATCGCGCCGCGGACCACGGTCGCGGTCCCGGTCACCGTACGGACGGTCGTCGCGCCGATCCCGGAAGCCGCCTCGGTTGTCGTCTCGCCGGAAGTCACGACGCTCACCGCGCCGGTCACCGCGCCGGTCATCACGCCGGTCATCACGACGGTCGTCGCGACGGAAGGGCGGCCGGTCACGGTCACCATCGCGCCGCGGACCACGGTCCCGATCCCGGTCACGGTCACGGTCACGGTCACGGTCACGGTCACCGAAGGAACGGTCATCGCGGCGGTACGAACGACGGTCGCGGTCACGGTCGTCGTCACGGCGGTACGAGGGCCGGTCACGGTCCCCGTCGCGACGAGGACCACGGTCCCGGTCGCGGTCGCGGTCGCCGAAGGAACCGTCGTCACGGCGGTCGCGGCGCGGACCACCGCCACCGCGGTAGCCGCCACGGTCACCACTGTCCCGTCGGCGCTGGTCGCGCCCCGGTCGATCGTCGGGAGAGTTGGTGGACATCGGTGACTCCTGTCTTCGGTACCGCAGCCATTCTCGCGCGTCCGCACAGCCGGCGCGCCTCGGCAAAACAAAAAAGGACCCTTGGTCCCAGCGTGTGTGCCGGGACCAAGGGTCCTCCAAAAATTGTTCGGCGGCGTCCTACTCTCCCACAGGGTCCCCCCTGCAGTACCATCGGCGCTGAAAGGCTTAGCTTCCGGGTTCG
>NZ_JAPHNL010000339.1 GCF_026274175.1 Streptomyces beihaiensis | reverse complement strand
AGCTCGCCGCGGACCGACCGGCTGACGTGGCCGCGCAGCACGCGGAAGGCGGCCAGCCAGGACGGGGCGCAGACGGGCGGGGCCGTGGCACGCGGGACGAGCCCGGCGCCGACGAGCCAGGCGCGCAACAGGTCGGGTGAGGTGAGGCGTTCATGGGGGTGAGCGGTGGCGACCAGGTCCAGGCAGACGCGTCCGGAGTCGTACCGCAGCTCGTAGGGGGAGGCCGGGGACCGTGCGGGTACTGCTGCCATGCCTTCTACAGTGCCCGCCGCGCGGCTACTTGGGGAGGTGCGCGGGCGGATCGTCGTGCAGCAGGCGCTGGAAGAGGACGTGATCCCGCCACTCGCCGTCGATGTGCAGGTACTTGGGGGCGAGCCCGTACTCGGTGAAGCAGCACTTGGCCAGCACCCGCTGGGACGCCTTGTTGTACGTGAGGGTGCCCGCCTCGACGCGGTGCAGCCCCAGCTCCTCGCGGGCGGCGCGGCAGACCTCCTCGACGGCGGCGGGTATCAGGCCCCGGCCCGCGTACTCGGCGTCGACCCAGTAGCCGAGGCTCGCGCTGCGCAGTGGGC
This sequence comes from Streptomyces beihaiensis, assembly GCF_026274175.1. Lineage (GTDB taxonomy): Bacteria > Actinomycetota > Actinomycetes > Streptomycetales > Streptomycetaceae > Streptomyces > Streptomyces beihaiensis. The sequence goes on along the minus strand of NZ_JAPHNL010000339.1, from coordinate 24,731 downwards.
CGAGGACGATGGAGCTGAGCGCCACACGGCCCACGACCCGTCCCCCGGCGGACCGGTCGAACAGCAGCCAGGTCACCTGGTTCGGCTCGGCGATCCGGGCGGCCTGCGCCTGCGCCGTGTAGTAGTCGTCCGCGCGGTAGGGCTCCCAGGGGCGCATGTGGTCGATGTTGCGCCGCAGCGCGTCGGCGAGCGCCTGGGCGTCTGCCGGGACGGCGCGGCGCAGGTGGATGTCGGGAGTGATCAGCATGGCCGCACGATACGCACCCGCCGCGACGTATGAGTTCCCCCGCCCCCGCGGGCCTCCTGGCGGACCTCGAAGAGTACGACGTCCATCGGATCCCGGGCGCCTGACGCCACCCGTCAGTCGTCCGCGTACTTCGCGTCCGACGCCGTGTCGAGCGCGAGCCGGTAGCCCCGCTTGACCACGGTCTGGATCAGTTTCGGCGTACCCAGGGCCGTGCGCAGCCGGGCCATCGCCGTCTCCACCGCGTGCTCGTCGCTGCCCGCGCCGGGCAGCGCGCGCAGCAGCTCCGCGCGGGCCACCACCCATCCGGGCCGCCGCGCCAGCGCGCGCAGCAGCGCCATGCCCGCCGGCGGCACCGGCCGCAGCACGCCGTCTACCAGGACCGCCTGGCCGCGGATCTCCACCCGGTGCCCGGCGACCGGCAACGTACGCGCGCGTGCCGGGAGTTCCTGGCACAGCAGCTGCACCAGCGGGCCGAGCCGGAACCGTTCCGGCTGCACCGTGTCCAGGCCCCGCGCCTGCAGCGGCAGCGCCGTCACCGGGCCCACGCATGCCGGGACCACGTCGTGGTGGAGGGCGGCCAGCAGTTCGGGCAGCATGCCGCGTTCCTCCGCGCGGCCGAGCAGCGAGGCGGCCGCCGGTGCCGAGGTGAACGTCAGCGCGTCCAGGCCACGGGCCACCGTCGCGTCCAGGAGCCGGTCGACCGGGCCGAGGTCCTGCGGCGGCATCCACCGGTAGACCGGCACGCCCACCACCTCGGCCCCCGCCTCCCGCAGCGCCTCCACGAAACCGGGGAGCGGCTCGCCGTGCAGCTGCACCGCGACGCGGCGGCCCTGGACGCCCTCCGCCAGGAGCCGGTCGAGCACCTCGGCCATGGACTCCGACTCGGGCGACCACTCCTCGGTCAGGCCCGCGGCGCGGATGGCGCCCTTCACCTTCGGCCCGCGCGCGAGCAGCTCGACGCCGCGCAGCCGGTGCAGCAGTTCGTCGCCCAGCCCCCAGCCGTCGGCCGCCTCGATCCAGCCGCGAAAGCCGATGGCGGTCGTGGCGACCACGACGTCGGGAGCGTGGCCGACGAGTTGCTTGGTGGCGTCGAGGAGTTCACCGTCGTCGGCCAGAGGCACGATGCGCAGGGCGGGCGCGTGCACCACTGCGGCGCCCCGGCGCTGCAGCAGTACGCCCAGCTCGTCGGCGCGGCGCGCGGCGGTGACCCCCACGGTGAAGCCCGAGAGCGGCCCGTGCCGGTCCCCGGACACCTGGGGCCGCCCGGGTCCTTCGGTGCGCTGTTCGTCGTCCATGCTGGCTCTCGTCCCGCTCGGCGGTCGTGCTGGTACTCGTGCTCGTACCGGTACTCGTGCTCGTACTGGCACTCGTACTGGTACTGGTGCTCGCGCTCGTACTGGCGCTCGTACTGGTACTGGTGCTCGCGCTGTTGCTCCCGCTGGTGATCGCGCTCGCGTTGTCGTCACGTCGTCGTCATCTCGTCATCTCGTCGTCCGAGCCTGTCAACGCCCCGTGACAGGCTCGGATCGACATGATTGCGGCGGTGTTACGCGCCGCGCCCTCCCACCTCGGCGAGGTCGCGTCGCGGCTCGGCCTGGGCGGTGGGCGCCGCGACGGCGTCCGTGGCGCCACCGCGAAGGTATACGGCCCAGGTGACCGCGAAGCACACCACGTAGTAGCCGAGGAACGCGGCGAACGCGCCGGTGCCGGAGCCCACGCTCAGGAACGACTGGCGCAGCGCCAGGTTGATGCCGAGTCCGCCGAGCGCCCCGACGGCGCCGATCAGCGCCATGGAAGCGCCGGACAGCCGCCGCGTGTAGGTGAGCGCCTCCTGTCCCGTCATGCCGCGGGCGGCGGCCTGCGCGCCGAAGATGCCGGGGATCATCTTGTACGTGGAGCCGTTGCCGATCCCGGTGAGCACGAACAGGGCGATGAACCCGGTGATGAACAGCGGCAGCGACTCCCGCGTCGACGCGATGACGACGACGAGCCCGGCGACGGCCATGAGCGCGAAGTTCCACAGCGTGACCTTGGCGCCGCCGAGCCGGTCGGCGAGCTGTCCGCCGATCGGCCGGATCACCGAGCCGAGCAGCGGGCCGATGAACGTGATCGAGGCGGCCTGGAGCGGAGTGCGGCCGAACTGGTTCTGCAGCACGAGCCCGAAGGCGAAGCTGTAGCCGATGAACGAGCCGAACGTGCCGATGTACAGGAACGACATGATCCAGGTGTGCGCCTCCTTCACGGCTTCCTTGGCCGCGCCGGTGTCGTTGCGCACGGGCCCGAGGTTGTTCATGTTCCGCGCGCTGAGCAGCACGGAGACGACGATCAGCGGCACGTAGATCGCCAGCAGCACGCGCGGGTGCCCGGCGCCCGCCACCCCGATGACGAGCAGCGCCATCAGGTGGACCACGGCGACGCCGATGTTGCCGCCGCCCGCGTTCATGCCGAGCGCCCAGCCCTTGAGGCGCTGCGGGTAGAAGCTGTTGATGTTGGTCATGGAGGAGGCGAAGTTCGCCCCGCCGACCCCGGTGAACACCGCGATCACCATGAAGGTGCTGTACGAGGTGCCCGGCCGCATGAAGATCAGCAGCGCCAGCGTCGGCACGAGCAGCAGGCTCGCGCTGAACAGCGTCCAGTTACGGCCGCCGAACCGGGCGACCGCGAAGCCGTAAGGCACCCGCAGCACCGCGCCGACCAGCGAGGCCACGGCGACCAGGAAGAACTTGCCCGCGGGGTCGATGCCGTAGGCGGGGCCCATGGACAGCGCGAGGACGGAGAACATGCTCCACACGGAGAACCCGATGTGCTCGGACAGCACCGAGAAGGTCAGGTTCCGGCGGGCGACGCGCCTGCCCTCCGTCTCCCAGAACGTCTCGTCCTCCGGGTCCCATTGTTCGATCCAGGTTCGACTCCGGTCGGCCATAGCGCCTCCAGCTCATCCAGCTCACGGTTCGCGTGTCGATGCGACCGAAGGTAGGGAGGGCTGGTTTCCGGACTGTGGCGCCGGGTGACCGGCGGGGAACGTTGCTCTCACCCCGGTGCGCGGCACACGGTGAGGCGCGCCCTCACTCCCCCATGACCCGCGCGTCCGCCTCCGGCAGCCACGCACCGGCAGGCCGCTCCAGCCATCCGTGCTCCGCGGCGAGGGCGGCAGCGGCCGCGCGCAGGGCGTCGATCCCCGGGTGCCGACGTCCCTTGCGCCACACCAGGGAGATCGGTGACAGCGGCACCGGGTCGACCAGTGGCCGCTGCACCGACCCCGGCATCGCGGGAAAGTCCACGCCGGTGAGGACGGGGTTGCGGTACTTGGCCATGATCCTCCGGAACTCCTCCTCGCCGACGGCGAGCGGCGCGGGCGGCGCCACCTCGATGCCGCGCCCCGCGAACAGCCGCCGCGCGAGGTCGGTCCACTCGGGCGTGCGCGGGTTCCCGGCGCCCGCGTAGACGGACTCGCCCGCGAGACGGTCGAGCGGCACGGCGTCGAGCGCGGCCAGCGGATGGTCCTGGGGCAGCACGATCGCCATCGGCTCGTAGCGGACCGGCTGCTGGGCCAGGCGCTCCCGCACCGCCGCGTCGAGCCCGGCGAACCGGCCGAAGGACGCGTCGAGCCGACCGGCGAGCAGTTCGGCCGCGGCACCGGTCAGTCCGCTCTCGTAGCGGGCCATCAGCTCGTGCTCCGGGGCGAGTTCACGGGCCGCCACGAGCACCCGCTCGTGCACGAGCCCGGGGCTGTTGACGTCGACGAGCAGCGGCCGGGCCTCGGGCGCGGCCCCGGCGAACGCGGCGACCAGCTCGTCGTGCGCCTCGATCACCCGCCGCGCGTAGGGCAGCAGCCGGGTGCCGTCCGCGGTGAGCGCCACCTGCCGGGTCGTGCGCACGAACAGCGTGGCGCCCACCTCGCGCTCCAGGCGCCGGATGTCGCGGCTGAGCGCCTGCTGGGCGACGTAGAGGCGGGCGGCGGCGCGCGTGAAGTGCAACTCGTCGGCGACGGCGAGGAAGGCGCGCAGGAGGCGGGGTTCGAGGTCGCGCGAGGGTGCGGGCACCGCGCGAACTTACAACACAGGCGCGTGAATGGGTACCGAGTAAGTGTTGGACCCCGTACGTGACCTGCGGCGATGCTCATCGCATGCCCACCGCCACCACGAGGACGGCCTCGTACACCCGTCTGTTCACGATCCCCGGCGCCCGCGCCTTCACAGTCAGCAACCTCATCGCACGCTTCCCGCAGGGGATGTTCGGCATCAGCGCGGTGACCATGATCTCGGGCGTGCGGGGCTCGTACGCGCTCGCGGGCGCGGTCACCGCGAGCGGCCTGGTCGCGAACGCGGTCGTGGGCCCCTGGACGGCCCGCCTGGTGGACCGCCTCGGGCAGGCCAGGGTCGCGGTCCCGGCCACGCTGATATCGGCCTGCGGTTCGCTGGCGCTGCTGCTGTGCGTGCACTTCGGGGCGCCCGACTGGACTCTGTTCGCCACGTATCTGGCGTCGGCCACCACGCCCAACACGGGCGGCATGTCACGGGCACGGTGGGCGCACCTGCTCAAGGACGAGCCGCAGGCGCTGCACACCGCGAACTCCTTCGAGCAGGCCGTGGACGAGCTGTGCTACATGCTCGGCCCGGCCATCGCCGCCCTGCTGTGCGGGACCCTGTTCCCCGAGGCGGGCACCCTGGTCAGCATCGCGCTCATGGTGACCGGCGTACTGGCCTTCGCCGCGCAACGGGCGACCGAACCACCCGCGCACGCGCGCACGCGGGAGACGAAGACGCCGCTACGCGCGCGTGGCATGCCGCCCCTGCTGGCCTCCTTCCTCGCCACGGGCGCGATCTTCGGCTCCCTGGAAGTGACCACGGTCGCCTTCGCCGACGCACACGGCCACAAGGCGTGGGCGGGCGCCGTCCTGGCGCTGCAAGCCGCGGGCTCCTGCATGGCGGGCCTGGTGTACGGGGCGGTGAAGCCGTCCGGTCCGCCCGAGCGCAGGCATCCGCTCTGCGTGGCGGCGATGGCGGCGCTGATGACGCTGCCGCTGCTCGCCGCGGCGCTCACCGGCTCCCTGTACGCGCTCGGCGGGGCGCTCCTGGTCGCCGGCATGGCGACGGCACCGACGATGGTCACGGGCATGTCCCTGATCCAACGGCTCACGCCCGAGGGCCAGTTGAACGAGGGCATGACGCTGGCGGTGACCGCCCTGCTCGGCGGCATCGCCTGCGGCTCGGCCCTGGGCGGCACCATGGTGGAGCACGCCGGGCCGACGGCCGCGTACGCGGTGCCGCTCGCGGCGGCGGCCTGCGCCTTGCCGCCCGCGCTGCTCGGCTACGCACGCGGCGTGCGGGCCTTGCGGCGGGAGGCGGCGCCCGCGTAGCGCACTGAAACATGCGCGAAAGACCCCGGGCCCGCGAATCTCCTCGAAAGGATCGCAGACCCGGGGTCTCCTACATGGGGTGGTGGAGATGGCGGGAATCGAACCCGCGTCCAACGGTGCGGAATCAGGGCTTCTCCGTGTGCAGTCTGGTGCGATTTTCTCGGCCCTCCGGATCACCCAGACAAGTCCGGAACGGGCTCAGTCACTGTTTGATTTCCCTCTTCACCCCGTGACCGGGATCAAGGTTTAGTTCCCTAGCTGATGCCAGGATCCGGGTCGGGAACAGCCCCGGGCTGACACTTCGCAAGTCGCTACTTAGGCAGCGAGGGCGAAGGAATCGCGCTTGGTGTTGGCGATTATTGGTTGCGACATATGGTTAACGAGATCATTGCCGCTTCCTCGACACGCTTCCCCTGCTTCGACAGCCGCTGTCGAAACCGATCATCCCCATGTTGTGTTTTCAAGCTGGACCTCGCGGCCCGGTGTCTTCTCGGTGGAAGACGAGTGCCATCGTACGTGACCAACGCCCGACGGTGCCAGCCTATTCCCGGCGTCCGGACCCGGCGTCCGGACCCGGCGTCCGACCCCCGCACCCGGCGGCCCGTCAGCGCTCGCGTGCCCGCTGGCGCCGCTTGGCCGCCGCGATGGCGCGGTCCGACTCCCGGCGGTCCTGCTGCTCGCGCAGCGTCTGTCGCTTGTCGTACTCCCTCTTGCCCTTGGCCAGCGCGATCTCGGCCTTCGCCCGGCCGCCCTTGAAGTACAGGGCCAGCGGCACGATCGTGTGACCGGTCTCCTGCGACTTGGCCTCCAGCTTGTCGATCTCGTCCCGGTGCAGCAGCAGCTTGCGCTTGCGACGCACCGCGTGGTTGGTCCAGGTGCCCTGGCTGTACTCCGGGATGTGGGCGTTGTGCAGCCACGCCTCGTGCCCGTCGATCTGGACGAAGCCGTCCGCCAGGGAGGCCCGGCCCTGACGCAGCGACTTGACCTCGGTGCCGGTGAGCACGATCCCGGCCTCGTAGGTGTCCATGATCAGGTAGTCGTGGCGCGCCTTCTTGTTCTGCGCGACGATCTTGCGTCCGCCGTCCTTGTCCTTGCCGGACGCCGCGCCCTTCTTGCCCTGCTTGGGCTGGGACTCTTTCGGTACGTACATTCCCTTGGCCATAGTGCTGGCCATTTTCGCACTACGAGGGGTGCCCGAGGCCACTCAATACTGTCTCCGCCCGGCCGAGGGCCCGGTCGCCGGCCTCCAGGTCGGGCGTGATGCCCCGGCCGTCGACGCTGTGGCCCGACGGAGTGCGGTAGTGGCCGACGGTCAGCTCCGCGACCGAGCCGTCGGGCAGCCGGCTCGGCATCTGGACCGAGCCCTTGCCGAAGGTGCGGGAGCCCACGACGACCGCGCGGCCACGGTCCTGCAGCGCGCCGGTGAGGAGCTCGGCCGCGCTCATCGTCCCGCCGTCGACGAGCACGACCAGCGGTCTGGCGGTGTCACCGCCGCGCTTGGCGTGCAGGGCGCACTGCTCGCCGCGTACGTCGTAGGTGGCCACGAGCCCGCCGTCGAGGAACGCGGAGGCCGCCGTGACCGCCTCGGTGACCAGGCCGCCGGAGTTGCCCCGCAGGTCGAGGACGACACCCGCGCGCGCGGGTGCGGTACGCACCGCCTCGGCGATACGGGCGCCGGTGCCCCTGGTGAACGCGGAGACCTTGATCAGTACGGTGTCGCGGGTGGGATGCGTGACCGCCACGGAGTCCGTCGACAGGTTGGCGCGGCGCAGCGTCCGGATCCAGGCGCGCGTGCCGCGCTTCAGGCCGACACGGACGGTGGTGCCCGCGCGCTCGCCGCGCAGCAGGCTGAGGGCCTCGGTGACCGGGCGGCCGGTGACCGGGCGGCCGTCGACCGAGGTGAGCCGGTCGCCCGCGCGGATCCCGGCGGCGCGAGCGGGCGAACCCGCTCGCACACCGGTGACCTGGATGCGGCCGTCGGCGGTGCGCCGGGCCCACAGGCCGACGCCGGTGTACTCGCCGTCCAGCGACTGCTCGAACTCCTCGTACTCGGCCTCGGAGTACACCGCGCCCCAGCGGTCGCCGCTGCGGCTGACGGCCTCGTCGGCGGCCTGCGCGCTCTGCTGGGGCGACTTGCCCTCGGACATGGCCTCGCGGGCGGCCCGGCTCGCGTCGTCGAGGGGCTGCTCGCGGACGTCGGCGACCGGGCGCTCCTCGTGGCCGACGTGCTTCCCGCCGCCGTCGGGCCAGGAGCCGGTCACGGCGCCCGTGGCGAGGACGCTCGCGAAGACCAATGTCAGGGCGGCCCCGCGGCCTGCGCGACGGGGCCAGAAATTCTTGTCCGGACCTGACATGGCCGTGAGTCTAGGACAACAAGGGGCACCGCACGGCGGGTTGGACCGTACGGCGCCCTCGGGAGGGAAGGACTCTCGTCACACCTTCAGGTACTTGCGCAACGCCACGAACGCGGCCAGGCCGGGCATCACGACGCTCACCGCCAGGATGAGCGGCAGCTTCTTCAGGACCGCGTCCCAGCCGATGAAGTTGATCAACTGGAGCTTGTCGGAGAGCGCGATGCCGTGGTCGATCACGAAGTACTGGCCGCCCGCGAGGAAGACGCAGGCGATGCCGCCGCCGATCAGGCCCGCGACCGCGGCCTCCATGATGAACGGCGCCTGGATGTAGAAACCGGAAGCGCCGACCAGGCGCATGATGCCGGTCTCGCGGCGCCGGCTGAACGCGGACACCCGCACGGTGTTCACGATCAGCAGCAGCGCCACGACGAGCATCACCGCCATCACCGCCCCCGCGGCCCAGTTGAGGTATCCCAGCAGCCGGAAGAGGTTGTCGAGCACGCCCTTCTGGTCCTGCACGGACTGCACACCCGGCCGCCCGTTGAACGCCGTCGCGATGACCTGGTACTTCTCCGGGTCCTTCAGCTTGATACGGAAGGACTCCTGGAGCTGGTCGGGGGTGAGGGAGCTGGCCAGCGGGGAGTCGCCGAACTGCTCCTTGTAGTGCTTGTACGCCTCGTCCTGCGACTCGTGCTGGACCTTCTCCACGACGCTCATCTTGTGAAGGTCGGCGAGGATCTGCTTCTTCTGCTCCTCCGTGACCGGGCCCTTGGCGCAGTTCGGGTCGGACTCGGCGTCCCCCTTGTTGCACAGGAAGATCGAGACGTTGACCTTGTCGTACCAGTAGCCCTTCATCTGGTTGACCTGGTCGCTCATGAGCAGCGAGCCGCCGAACAGGGCGAGCGAGAGGGCCACCGAGATGATGACGGCGAAGGTCATCGTGAGATTGCGCCGCAGTCCGACGCGGATCTCCGACAGAACGAATTGGGCACGCATAGCGCTGACAGAGCCTTTCGCAGCTACTCTCGGTACTTCTGGTACTTCTGGTACTTCTGGTACTTCTGGTACTTCTGGTACTTCTCAGTGCTGATAGCCGTAGACGCCGCGCGCCTGGTCGCGGACGAGGCGGCCCTTCTCCAGCTCGATGACGCGCTTGCGCATCTGGTCCACGATGTTCTGGTCGTGGGTGGCCATCACGACGGTGGTTCCGGTGCGGTTGATGCGGTCGAGCAGCTTCATGATGCCGACCGAGGTCTGCGGGTCCAGGTTTCCGGTCGGCTCGTCGGCGATCAGCAGCTTCGGACGGTTGACGAAGGCGCGGGCGATGGCCACGCGCTGCTGCTCACCACCGGACAGTTCCCCGGGCATCCGCTCGTCCTTGCCGCCCAGACCCACGAGGTCGAGCACCTGGGGCACGGACTTGCGGATCTCGCCGCGGGACTTGCCGATGACCTCCTGCGCGAAGGCGACGTTCTCGCCGACCGTCTTGTTCGGCAGCAGCCGGAAGTCCTGGAAGACCGTGCCCAGCTGGCGGCGGATCTGCGGGACCTTCCAGTTGGAGACGCGGCCCAGATCCTTGCCCAGCACGTGCACCTGACCGTGACTGGCCCGCTCCTCGCGCAGAATCAGCCGCAGGAACGTCGACTTTCCGGAGCCGGACGAGCCGACCAGGAAGACGAACTCGCCCCGCTCGACCTCCAGGGAGACATCCCTGAGGGCGGGCCGAGTCTGTTTGGGGTAGACCTTGGAGACGTTGTCGAATCGGATCACGGTGCGCCTCGTGGCTAGGGGGGGTCGCCGGGGTAGGTGTGCGTGACCATACGCGAACCGGTGCGCGGAGCGCAGGCGCCGTACCCGGTTGAGTGTTTTGTCCAGGTGTCGTGCGCGTCACGTGTCGTTTATGTCGGCCCTATGTCAATTCCGTGCCTCGTCGGTGACGGTCCTGGGGAGCGGGACGCGCCGAAACTCCCGCGAACTGGCACAGTGGTAGGGGGAACGGATGCGTTTCCCTGAGCGTTGAGCGGAGAGAACCGATGAGACGGCTCCGCCGCGCGGGAGGAGGACCAGCGCATGACCTATGACCGATTGGTGTGCGCGAACTGCGCGGCGCCCGTGGCCGAGGGGCGCTGCCCGGTGTGCCGGGCCAACCGCGAGCGGCTGAAGGAGCAGAACCCGCTCGCCGCCCTGAGCCCGATGGCCCTGGTGGTACTGGTGGCCGTGCTCGTGGCCGCCGTGGCGCTGCTGGCGCATCAGACGGTTTAGCCGGCCTTCTCTCTCGAGCCTCAGGGACTCAGCAGGGCCCGGAGCCAGGTGGCTCCGGGCCCTCAGCATGTACGCCGGGTCAGCGTGACGTCACGCGGCGGCACCGCCACCGCGGTTGCCGGCGAGGCGCGGCACCAGGCGGAAGCCCACGCCACCCGCGATCATGGTCGCGGCGCCGATCAGGAGCAGAGTGGTACCACCGGCACCGGTCTCGGCGAGCTGGCCGCCGGACTTGTGGGCACCCTGGTTGCCCGTCTGCTGGGCCACCGGGGCGTTGCCGGTGTCCTGAAGGCTGTCCTTGCCGTGCCCCTGCTCGACGGGGTTGTTGTTGCCGTCGGGGTTCGTGTTGTTGCTCCCCCCGGCGTTGCCGGTGCCGGTGCCGGTCCCGGTGCCGGTCCCGGTGCCGTTGCCAGTACCGTTACCGGAGCCGTTCCCAGTGCCGTCGCCGGTGCCGGTCCCGGTGCCGTTGCCAGTGCCGTTACCGGAGCCGTTCCCAGTACCGTCGCCGGTGCCGTTACCGGAACCGTTCCCAGTGCCGTCGCCAGTGCCGTTACCGGTGCCGTCGCCGGAGCCGTTCCCAGTACCGTCACCGGTGCCGTTACCGGAGCCGTTACCGGTGCCGTCGCCGGTGCCGTTCCCAGTACCGTTCCCGGAGCCGTCGCCGGAGCCGTTCCCAGTACCGTTCCCAGTGCCGTCGCCGGTGCCGTCACCGGTGCCGTTCCCAGTACCGTTCCCGGAGCCGTCACCGGTGCCGTCGCCGGAGCCGTTCCCAGTGCCGTTACCGGAGCCGTCGCCCGTCGGGCAGCCGTCGGCGCTGGTGCCGGGCACGCAGTCGCTGTCGGCGTGGACGTTGCCGTTCGACCCTTGATCGTCAGTCTTCTCGTTGATGGAGAAGTTGAGTATGTCCCCGCCCGCAGCGGACGCCGCACCCGCGGCCGTCAGCGACGCACCCGCAGCGATCACCGCACCAGCGGCTATGCGCGCCACACGGACGCGCGTCTTCTTGGTCATCTGTCTGCTACCCCCAGTAGCCAATCGTCAATGGAGCAGCGCCAGGGGCCGGCACCGAACGGGGGCTACAGCGATCGCACTCGACCCGCTGCCCCCGTTCACACGCGCCCCACAGATACGCATGCCGCGCGCAACCCTTCCGACTTTTCGCACCATCGTCAAGGTCGTTGCGCGCGCAATGCCCGAAATAGCGTGAGTTGACCGGCGTACCAAGATGTGAATGTGATGTAAAAAGGCAACTGCCGCCTTTCGGGCGGCAGTTGCCTTGTCGACAAATCGCACTGACCTCGGCTTACTTCTCCTGCTGCTTGCGCCAGCGAATACCGGCCTCCAGGAAGCCGTCGATCTCGCCGTCGAGCACGGACTGCGGGTTGCCGACCTCGAACTCGGTGCGCAGGTCCTTGACCATCTGGTACGGGTGCAGGACGTAGGAACGCATCTGGTTGCCCCAGGAGTTGCCGCCGTCGCCCTTGAGCGCGTCCATCTTGGCCTGCTCCTCCTGGCGGCGCCGCTCCAGGAGCTTGGCCTGAAGGACGTTCATGGCCGTGGCCTTGTTCTGGATCTGCGAGCGCTCGTTCTGGCAGGAGACCACGATGCCGGTGGGGATGTGCGTCAGGCGGACCGCGGAGTCCGTCGTGTTGACGCCCTGGCCGCCGGGGCCCGAGGAGCGGTAGACGTCGACGCGCAGCTCCGACTCGTCGATGTCGATGTGGTCGGTCTGCTCGACGACCGGGAGCACCTCGACACCCGCGAAGGACGTCTGGCGGCGGCCCTGGTTGTCGAAGGGCGAGATGCGCACGAGTCGGTGCGTGCCCTGCTCGACGGAGAGCGTCCCGTACGCGTACGGGACCTGGACGGAGAAGGACGTCGACTTGATGCCGGCCTCTTCGGCGTACGACGTCTCGTAGACCTCGGTCTTGTAGCCGTGGCGCTCGGCCCAGCGCAGGTACATGCGCTGCAGCTGTTCGGCGAAGTCCGCCGCGTCGACGCCGCCCGCCTCCGCGCGGATGTTGACGATGGCCTCGCGGGCGTCGTACTCGCCGGACAGGAGAGTGCGGACCTCCATCTCGTCCAGCGCCTTCTTGACGGACGTGAGCTCGGACTCGGCCTCGGCACGGGTGTCCGGGTCGTCCTCCTCCTCGGCCATCTCGAAGAGCACGCCCAGGTCGTCGATGCGACCGCGCAGCGCCTCGGCCTTGCGCACCTCCGCCTGGAGGTGACTCAGCTTGCTGGTGATCTTCTGCGCCGCCTCCGGGTCGTCCCACAGGGACGGCGCGGCCGCCTGCTCCTCGAGCACGGCGATATCTGCCCTCATCTTGTCGAGGTCCAGGACGGCCTCGATCGACTCCATGGTCGAGGAGAGGGACTTCAGCTCTTCGGAAACATCGACGACTGCCACGAGACCAGCCTAACGGCTGGTGCAAGTGATCCGTTCCGGGTGCGGTGGGGTGCCCTCTCCGGGGCCCGTGGCTCCGGGCCCCCGGGGCTACGGGGCTACGGGGCCGCCGGGGCCGAGTTCGTGTTGTCCGTGGGCGGGGACCCGTCCGAGCCCGAGGAGGTCGCCGCCCAGATGCCGCCGCCCGCGGCGGCCGCGAGGACGACCCCGGCCACGCCCAGCGCGACGCGGCGCCGCCGCGAGGCGTGGCGGTTACGGGCCGAGCCCGGACGGGGCGCGCCGGTGGCCCGGGGGGCGCGGGCGGTGCCGCGGGCGCCCCCGGCGAGCTCGTCCGGCGCGGGGACCCGCATCGACGTGTGGGTGTCACGGTTGGCGGCGTCGGCGGAGGCCGCGCCGGGGACCAGCGGGACCGCGCCGCTGCGGGGCGCGGCCGGGGCGGTCGGCTCGGCGGGGGCGGGCTCCGGCTGGTCGGGGGCCTGCTGCTCGGGCTCGTCGACGTCGAGCGGGGCCATCCCGGCGAGCATCGGCAGCAGCTCGCGCAGCCGGGCCGCCATCTCGGAGGCGCGCAGCCGGGAGGCCGGGGCCTTGGCCAGGCACTGGATCAGCAGCTGCCACAGCTCGTCGGGGATGCCGGGCAGCGGCACGACCGTCTCGGTCACATGGCGGCGCAGGATGGCGCCCGGGTGACCGCCGCCGAACGGGGTGAAGCCCGCCAGCAGCTCGTACAGGACCGTGGCGAGTGCGTAGATGTCGACCGCGGCGCGGGGCGGCAGGCCCTCGATGATCTCGGGGGCGAGGTAGTCCGGAGTGCCGATGATCTTCGTCGCGCGGGTGCGGCGCGGGGTGTCGATCAGCTTGGCCACGCCGAAGTCGGTGAGCAGGGCGGGGTGCGCGCCGCCGGGGCCGAGCGGGCCCTGCATGTCCAGGAGGATGTTCTCCGGCTTGACGTCGCGGTGCACGATCTGGGCGGCGTGCGCGGCGGCGAGCCCCTCGGCGACGTCCGCGACGACGGCGACCGCGGCCTCGGGCGCCAGGCGGCGCTCGCGCTCCAGACGGGTGCGCAGGTCGGTACCGCGGACGAGGTCCATGACGAGAGCGAGGTCGTTCCCGTCCACCACCAGGTCGTGCACACCGACCACGCGCGCGTGGTCGAGGCTCAGCAGGGCGGTGCGCTCCTGGACGAAGCGGCCGACCAGCTCCTGGTCGGAGGCCAGGTCCTCGCGCAGCAGTTTGATGGCGACAGGGCCTTCGGGGCCCTCGCCGAGCCACACCGTGCCCGCACTGCCGCGGCCCAGGATCTGGTGGGCGGTGTACCGGCTGCCGATCTTCCGTGCCAAGACTGCTCCTACAGATGCGTGTTGGCGCCCAAGCTACGCGGCTCGGACGCCAACCAACGCATCAGAGGGGGAAATCACCCGCTGGATGTCGACAAATCTCCAACATCGCCGTTCGGTTGCTGCCGCACGGCGTCAGTTGCCGGATTTGCCGCCCAGGTCTCCGATCCAGCCGGTCACCGTGGAGAACCAGTCGGAGAGCTGAGCCCAGTAGCCCTTGCCGGTGCCGATCCAGTCCTGGAGCGGCGTGAACTCCCAGACCAGCCAGCTCACCACGAAGAGCATCACGATCATGAAGAGACAGCCCTTGAGGCAGCCGAGACCGGGAATCTTCATCGGGTTGGCGCCGCGGCGGCGCGGCTCGCGCGGCGGGCGCTCCTCGCGGGGCGGCCGCTGGGGCTGCTGGGGCGGCGCGTACTGCTGGGGCTGCGGCGCGGGGCGCTGCTGCTGGGGCTGGGGCTGGGGGGCGTACTGCCCGCCCTGGCCCGGCCCCTGGCCGTACGGCTGGCCCTGGGGCTGGCCGTACGACTGGCCCTGGGGCTGCCCGTACGGCTGTGCCTGGGGCCGGCCGTAGGGCTGCTGCGGCTGCTGCCGGGGCTGCTGCTGGGGGCGCGCCACCTGGCGCTGCGGGCGGTGGCGCAGCGGGTCCTGGCCCGGGTCTAGGTACTGGACCTGCGTCTGCTCGTTGCGGTCGCGGGCCGCGCGCAGTTGGCTCTGCCAGGGGTGCGGGCCCTCGGGCTCCGCCGGGTTCTGCGCCGCCTGGCCGGGCGGGCCCGGCGGCACCGGAGGCATCACGGCGGTCGGGTCGGCTGCGCCGGTGCCGGTGCCGGGGAGCACCGCGGTGGGGTCCGCGTCGGTTCCCGGGCCGCCGGGCGGCGGGTTCTGCATGACGGTGGTCGCCGCGTTCGGGTCGCTCGCGCCCATGCCCGGGACCTGCGCCGGGGCCGGGTCCGGCATGAGCAGGGCGCCCACGCCCTCGGCGGCGGCGATCTGCGCGCTGTCGGCGTGCACACCGACGCCTTCGGCGACCGTACGCAGCCCGCGCGCGAGGTTCTCCGCGCTGGGCCGTTCGTCCGGGTTCTTGCGCAGGCAGCGGTCGATGACCGTCCACAACGGGTCGGGGACCGTGGAGGGGCGGCGCGGTTCGGCGCTCAGGTGCTGGTGCAGCACCTCCAGGGCGCTGCCGCCGGAGAACGGCGGACGGCCGGTGACCAGCTCGTAGAGCAGGATGCCCGCGCCGTAGATGTCGACGGCGCTGGTCTGCGGGCGGCCCTCGGCGGACTCGGGGGCGACGTAGGCGGGTGTGCCGACGAACTCGTGGGTGCGGGTCAGGCCCGGGGAGTCGGCCAGACGGGCGATGCCGAAGTCGGTGAGCATCGGGTGCATGCCCTGGTCGTCCTGCTTCAGCAGGACGTTGGCGGGCTTGAGGTCGCGGTGCACGACACCGTCGGCGTGGCTGGCGGCCAGGGCGTCGGCGATCTGCGCGGTGAGCAGCGCGGCGGCGACCGGCGTCAGCGGGCCGTTCTCGCGCAGGTAGCGGTGCAGGTCGGGCCCGTCGACCAGGTCCATGACCAGGGCGAGCAACTCGCCCTCGACGACCAGGTCGCGGGTGCGCACGATGTTGGGGTGCGTGAGGCGGAGCAGGACGGAGCGCTCCCGCAGGAAGCGCATCACCACGTCCGCGTCGTTGGCGAGCTCCTCCTTGAGCACCTTGATGGCGACCGTCTCGCCGGGCTGGCCCGCGACGGCCGCCTCCGCGCCCGCGGTCTCGCGCTGGCGGGCTCGCCAGACGGTGCCCGTGGCGCCGCGCCCGAGGGGCTCCTCGAGCAGGTATTTGCTGCCTACCGGCCGCACGTCATGCGCTCCCTGCTTCGGTACTTTCCTGGTCTCCCCGGTCCCGGGTGTTCCGGTCCACTGTAGTGGCGGCGGCACCGTTACCGACTGTCGATCTTCCGTGCCACCGCGCCACCGCGCCTGCGCGCGAGACCGGGCGGTACGGGCCGCGAGAGACTCACGTTCGACGAGAAGACGTGTGAGCGGGCGGATTGGTTGCCGCGCTGCGGTGTGCGCACCGCGTGAGCCGCCCGAGCCGGGTGAGCCGCGTGAGCCGCGTGAGCCGCGTGAGCGATCCGAACCACGTCGGAACTTTTACGGGCAGAGCCGACCAATCAAGATCACTTACGGGTGGGGGGCGGGCGAGGTGTCAGTGGCAGGTGCGAGGATGCCTTCAGCACTGGCTGACGTGCCCGTAGTGGTGGGGGATCTGCGGTGGGGGACCGCGGGCGGCCCCGTCCCGGGCGCCCGCGCAGAAGGGACCCAGACGGCGATGCACATCCGGCTTACCGTCGTAGACCCACTGGGCACGCGCCCTGCCGCCGCTGCCGCGCTCGCGCGCGACGTACTGGTCACCGCGCCGGCGGGCACAGCGCTCGCCGCGGTGGCCTCCGCGCTGATCGCGACCGTCGCGGGCGGCGACGCCCCGTCGTCCGTGCTGTACGCGGGCACCGAGCGCATCGACCCGCAGCGCTGCCTGCTCGGCGAGCCGCCGCTCACCGACGGGGCGGTGCTCTCGCTCGGCGCCCCGACCGACCCGGGGCCCGACCCGGACGCGGGCGCGGCCCAGCTCCACGTGGTGGCGGGGCCGGACGCGGGCGGCGTCCATCTGCTGCACGGCGGGCAGATCCGCGTCGGCCGCTCCACGGAGGCCGACGTGTCACTCGACGACCCGGACGTCTCCCGCCTGCACTGCGCCGTGACCCTGGCCGCGGACGGACAGGTGTCGGTGGTCGATCTGGGCTCCACCAACGGCACGACGCTCGACGGCCGCCCCGTGGCCGACCGCCCCGTCTCCCTGCCCCCCGGCGCCCTGCTCCGCCTCGGCGAATCCGCGCTGCGCGTGGCGGCGCCGGGCGGCCCGGCCCGGCCTTGGCAGGTCGGTACGGCGCCGGACGGCGAGGGGCACGTGCGGGTCGTCCCCGGCGAGGGCGACGACGGCCGTACGGGGCACGCGGGCGAGAGCCCCACCGAGCACGCGTACGGGGATGCCTCCTGGGCCGTTCCGGACGCCGAGGCTGCCGGTGGTGGGGCGCCGGCCGTCGTACCGGAGCAGGGCGGGTCGCCGGATGCCGAACACGCGCGCGCGAGAACCCCGGCGCGGGGTACCGAGCTGCCCCGTGAACCGCGGCGCCGCGGTGGAATCGGGCGGTTGCTGCGGCGCGGCGGCAGGCGGGGAGAGGCACCGGACGAGCAGGCGCCCGTGGCGTCGCCCGCCGGGCCCCCTGACCACGAGCCGCCGCCGCCCGAGCCTGTGGCCGAGACGTGGCCCGACCCCGCCGCCGTCCTGCTCACCGCGCTCGGCCCCGGCCCCCGGCTGTGGGAGCGCGGGCCCGGTCACCCCGAGGCGCTGGCGGTGCGGATCGGGACCGCCGACCGTTCGACGCCCGACGGGGCCGGGAGGCTCTCGGCGGTCCCGGTGACCGTGGGCCTCGCCGAGGCCGGGGCGCTCGGCCTCGCCGGACCGCGCGGGCGTCTTGCCGGGCTGGCACGGTGCGTCCTGGCCCAGCTCGCGGCGCTGCACGCGCCGGACCGCCTGGAGCTCGTCCTGATCAGCGCGGACCGGTCCCGTCCGGTCGAGCAGCGGGTCGCCGAGTGGTCCTGGCTCGGCTGGCTGCCGCACGTCCGGCCGGCGCACGGCCAGGACTGCCGGCTGCTGCTCGCCTACGACCGTGAGCAGGCGCTCGCCCGCACCGGTGAGCTGCTGCGCCGCCTCGACGACCACGCGGCCGGGCTGCGCCCCGGACGGCCGGTCTCCGCCGCGCCGCTGATCCCCGCGCAGACGGGGCCCGTGGCGGTGCCCGCGCAGGCGTCCGGCACCGCCGAAGCGCCGTCCGCCGCGCCCGCGGTCACGTCGACCGTGGTCGTCGTGGACGGCGACCCCGGTTCCGCCGCGCTGCGGGAGGCGACCGTGCGGCTCGCCGCGGAGGGCGGGCCCGCCGGGATCCATGTGGTGTGCCTGGCCGAGACGCCCGCCGCCACCCCCGCCTCCCCGGCCTCAGCGACGTACCAGGAGGCGTGCGCGCAGACGCCCGCGTTCCGCGCGTGCGGGGCGGTGGCGCTGCTCAGCGGCGACGTGGCGACGGCGCTGCGGCTGCACCGCGCGGCGCACGGGCAACTCGTCGGGCACGGCACGATGGCGGCGGTCGACGCCGTCTCGGTCGCCTGGGCGGAGCGGTTCGCGCGGGCGCTCGCCCCGCTGCGTACGGACGCGCACGCCGAGCCGGGCGGCGGGCACGCGCGCGTGTCGGCGCCGCTGCCCCAAGCGGCCCGGCTGCTCGACGAGTTGGGCCTTGCCCGTGCCACTCCGGCTTCGCTGATGGCGCGTTGGGCCGCGGCGGCGGACGACCCGCGGGCGTCCGGCGGCCGGGTGTGGGCGGTGCTCGGGGCGGGGCCGCGCGGCCCCGTCGGTGTGGACCTGGCGGCCGAGGGGCCGCATCTCCTGGTCGAGGGGCCCGCGGGCAGTGGCCGTACGGAGTTGCTGCGCGCGGTCGCCGCGTCGCTCGCCGCCGCCGAGCGGCCCGACCGGCTCGGCATCGTCCTGATGGACGGGCAGAGCACGGTGAGCGCGGCGGGCGGCGGCGACGGGCTGCGGGTCTGTACGGATCTGCCGCACGTCACCACGCACCTGGGCGCCAACGATCCCGTACGGATGCGGGAGTTCGCCCAGTCGTTGTCGACCGAGCTGAAGCGACGGGCCGAGCTGACAGGACGTACGGACTTCGCCGAATGGCACGCGCAGCGCGCCGTGTCGGACCGGATGGTCGCGCAGCGCACCGCGCCCACGTCGGCCTCCGTGGGCCCGGCGGGCTCGGGGAGCTCGGGGGGCTCCGTCGGCGCCGGTGACCTGGAGGCTCCGCCGAGTTCGACGATGCGGCTGCGGCCCGGTGGGGCGCGGCCGAAGGCTGAGACCGCCTCGCCGCTGCCGCGGCTGGTGGTGGTCGTGGACGACCTGGACGCGTTGCTCGCGCCGCCGCTCGGCTCGCCGGGGCGACCGGCGGCCGGGTCCGTCGTACGGGCGCTGGAGGCCGTGATCCGTGACGGGGAGCGGCTCGGTGTGCATCTCGTCGCGGCGTTCGCCTCCGGCGGGGCGCCGGGGTGGGGGCCGGGGCCCCGGGTGGTGCTCTCCGGGACGGACGAGGCCGTCGGGCCGGGCCGTGGGGTGCTGCGGGGAGTCGACGGGCGGGACGTAGGGGTGCAGGCGGGGCGGGTGACGGGCCGGATTCCGCGGACCGCCACGCAGCGGCCGACCGTCGTCGCGCTGGACTGGGCGCGGATGGGGGATCCGCCGGATCGGCGTCCCGTACGGGAGTTGGGGAACGGGCCCACGGATCTGGCGCTGCTCGCCAGCGCGCTGGAGCGGGCGGCGCGTTCGGTCTCGGCGCCGCGGGTGCCGTCGCTGCTCTGACCGGTGCCAGGCGGTGGGGTCCGGCCCGTGGTCGGCGTCCGCCCCGCGCCGGGCTGGCTCTCGCCACGGCGGGGCCGGGCCCCGGGCCCGCCTCGCGCCGCACCGGGGGCGCCGCCTTGCCCACCCTGCCGCCCCGGGCGGCAGACGGCCCAAGACGGCACACCCCACCGAACCGGCCGCCCCAACGCGGCACACCCGCCACCAAACCAGCCGGCACAAGTCCGCACGCCCACCACCGAACCAGCCGACACAAGACCGCACGCCCACCACCGAACCAGCCGACACAAGACCGCACGCCCGCCCCCGAACCAGCCACCCCGACGCGGTGCCCATCACGACACCGTCACGATCAACCGCCCCGCCCCGCAGGCGCTCTTGCCGCAGGGTGGTGACGGGCGTAGACCAGAGCGCACGAGAACGGTCCTCGGTGGTACGCACGTTCAACGTTCAGGACGAGAACGGGGCAGGGATGCGCAGCACTCTTGGCACGTCTGGTACGTCTGGCACGTCTGGTACACCCAGAGCTCTTCGCACGGCCGCCGTCGCCTTGGTCGTCGGCTCTCTGGCGCTCGCCGTCACCTCGTGCGGCGGCGGTGGCGACGGTAAGGGAAGCGGAGGCGGGGACGGCGGGAGTACCGCGTCCGCCTCCACCTCCACCCTGAAGCTGCCCAAGCTCGACGGCGCCTCGATCTCCGTCGCCGCCGTCTGGACGGGCGACGAGCAGAAGAACTTCAAGCAGGTGCTCGGCGAGTTCGAGAAGCGGACCGGTGCGAAGGTCACCTTCGTGCCCGCCCAGGACCCGATCATCAACTTCCTCGGGTCGAAGGTGGCGGGCGGCGCCCCGCCGGACGTCGCCATGCTGCCGCAGCCCGGCGCCATCAAGCAGGCCGTCGAGAAGAAGTGGGCCAAGCCGCTCGGCGCGGACGCCCGGGCGCAGATCGCCAAGAACTACAGCAAGGGCTGGCAGGACCTCGGCAAGGTCGACGGCAAGCAGTACGCCGCGTACTACAAGGCCGCCAACAAGTCCCTGGTCTGGTACAACGCCAAGGTCTTCCAGAACGCCGGTGCCAAGGAGCCCAAGACCTGGAAGGAGTTCCTGGCCACCGCGCAGGCCGTCTACGACTCCGGGGTCACTCCCGTCTCCGTGGGCGGCGCCGACGGCTGGACGCTCACCGACTGGTTCGAGAACATCTATCTCTCCCAGGCCGGTCCCGAGAAGTACGACCAACTCGCCAAGCACCGGATCAAGTGGACCGACCCGTCCGTCAAGGACGCGCTCACCACCCTCGCGCAGCTCTTCGGGAAGAAGCAGTTCATCGCGGGCGGCCCGGACGGGGCGCTGCAGACCGCGTTCCCCAAGTCCGTGGAGCAGACCTTCACCGGAGGCGCGCAGCCCAAGGCCGCGATGGTCTACGAAGGGGACTTCGCGCAGGTCAACATCGAGCAGACCAAGGCCAGGATCGGAACCGACGCGAAGGTGTTCCCGTTCCCGGCCGTCGGCTCCGGCCAGGCCCCTGTCGTCAGCGGCGGTGACGCCGCCGTGATCCTCAAGGACTCCAAGGCCGCGCAGGCACTCGTGACGTTCCTCGCCTCCCCCGACGCCGCGACCATCCAGGCCAAGCTCGGCGGATATCTGTCACCGAACAAGAACGTCGACTTCTCCGCCTACCCGAACGCGGTGCAGCGCAGGATCGCCCGGTCCCTCGTCGGCTCGGGCGACGACTTCCGCTTCGACATGTCCGACCAGGCTCCGCAGGCGTTCGGCGGCACGCCCGGCAAGGGCGAGTGGAAGGACCTCCAGGACTTCCTGAAGAACCCGAAGGACATCGCGGGCACCCAGCACAACCTGGAGGTAGACGCGGCCAAGGCGTTCAAGGACTGAGGCGCGATGGCAGCCCCCGTCGCCGCGGCCCCCGGGCCCGCGAAACGGCCCCACAAGAACCCGGGCGGCCCGATGAGCCGGAGGAGCGTGACCGGCACCCGCAGGACGGTCGCGCTGCTCTTCCTCCTGCCCGCCCTCGTCCTGCTCGGCGCGCTGATCGTGTACCCGATCGGGTACTCGGTGGTGCGCAGCTTCTTCGACTCGGCGGGGCACTCGTTCGTCGGGTTCGACAACTACCAGACGCTGTTCACACGCAGCGACACCAAGACCGCGATCAACAACAACATCTTCTGGGTGGTGCTCGCCCCGACGGTCGCCACGGCGCTCGGTCTGATCTTCGCGGTGCTGACCGAACGCATCCGCTGGGGCACGGCGTTCAAGCTGATCGTCTTCATGCCGATGGCCATCTCGATGCTGGCCGCGGGCATCATCTTCCGTCTCGTCTACGACCAGGATCCGGCCAAGGGCGCGGCGAACGCCGTCACGACGTCCGTGCACGACCTGTTCGCCCCGTCCTCCGCCTTCCCGCAGGCGCATCCGAGGCCGAACGCGGGGATCGCCGGGCCGGCCGGCGGTCCGT
Organism: Streptomyces beihaiensis; assembly: GCF_026274175.1. Classification (GTDB taxonomy): domain Bacteria; phylum Actinomycetota; class Actinomycetes; order Streptomycetales; family Streptomycetaceae; genus Streptomyces; species Streptomyces beihaiensis. The sequence goes on along the minus strand of NZ_JAPHNL010000339.1, from coordinate 2,845 downwards.
TCCTGACCAAGGAGCCCGTGCGGGTGGGGCGTCCGGTGCTGCTGCCGCTGGTCGGCGTCGCCGCGGACAAGATGCCGGACAGCGCGAAACCGGCGAGACGGCCCGCCGCGACGCCCGGCGAGGTCACCGGCACGCTCTGGCAGGACTTCACGCTCGGCAAGGGCGCGGGGGCCGTCAACAAGGTCGACCCGAGCGAGCTGGGCTACTCCGGGATGCGCGTCGAGGCCGTCAAGGGCGGCAAGGTCGTCGCCTCGACGAAGGCGGCGGCCGACGGTACGTTCACGCTGCCCGCGGCCGCCGACGGGGCGCGGCTGCGGCTGCCCACGTCGAACTTCAGGGAGCCGTTCAACGGCGTCGAGTGGCTCGGCGACAAGAAGTTCTTCACCATCCACCTGGGCGGCTTCGACCTGTACCTCAACATCGTGACGACCTCGATCATGGTCGCGTACGTGTGGATGTGGGCCGGGTTCGCCATGGTGCTGATCGGCGCCGGGCTCGCCGGCATGCCGCGTGAGCTGCTCGAAGCGGCGCGCGTGGACGGTGCCAACGAGTGGCAGGTGTTCCGGCGGGTCACCGTGCCGCTGCTCGCGCCCGTGCTGGCCGTCGTCCTCGTCACGCTGATGATCAACGTGCTGAAGATCTTCGACCTGATCTTCATCACGGCGCCGGGCTCCACGCAGGACGACGCCAACGTACTGGCCCTTCAGCTGTACCGGTCCGCGTTCAACGAGGGCAACGAGGGGCTGGCCAGCGCCATCGCCGTGCTCCTGCTGCTGCTCGTGATCCCGGTGATGTGGTTCAACATGCGGCGCCTGCGGCGGGAGACCCGACGATGACGACGACGGACACGGACGTGACCTCCGCCGCGAGGGCGGCCGCGCCCGGCGGCACCGCCCGTACCGGGCGGTCCTTCGCGGGCCGGGTCGCCGACCGGGCGGGCGGCGGCCTCGTGCAGTTCTTCCTCGTCCTGGTCGGCGCGCTGTGGCTGGTGCCGACGGTGGGGCTGCTGCTGTCCTCGCTGCGCTCGCCGCGGGACATGGCGGCGAGCGGCTGGTGGAAGGTGTTCGGCAAGCCGTCCCAGCTGACCTTCCAGAGCTACAGCAACCTCCTGCACAACTCCGACATCACCCACTCCCTCCTCAACACCATCCTCATCACCGTGCCCGCGACGCTGCTGGTCATCGTGATCGGCGCGCTGGCCGGATACGCGTTCGCGTGGATGGAGTTCCCGGGCCGCGACTGGTGGTTCCTGGTCGTGGTGGGGCTGCTCGTCGTGCCGGTGCAGGTGGCGCTCGTGCCGATCGCCCGGCTCTTCGGCGACATCGGCATCTTCGGCTCGCTGATCGGCGTGATCCTCTTCCATGTGGGGTTCGGACTGCCCTTCGCGGTGTTCCTGCTGCGCAACTTCTTCGCGGAGATCCCGCGTGAACTCCTGGAGGCGGCACGGCTCGACGGGGCGGGCGAGCTTCGCCTCTTCGCGCGGGTCGTGATGCCGCTGGCCGCCCCGGCCATCGCCTCGCTCGGCATCTTCCAGTTCCTGTGGGTGTGGAACGACATGCTGGTCGCACTGATCTTCACGGACACCGGAAGCCAGCCGATCACGGTGGCGCTGCAGACCCAGGTGCGCCAGTTCGGCAACAACGTCGACGTGCTCGGCCCGGGGGCGTTCATCTCGATGGTGATCCCGCTGGCCGTGTTCTTCGCCTTCCAGCGGCAGTTCGTGTCGGGCGTCATGGCGGGGGCCGTCAAGTGACTTAGTAGGGTGCGAAGTTGACGTCCCGGCCCCGTGAGCTCGGGGGATCGGGCCGTCAACGCGTCGACACCGTCCCCCGTTTGCCACACCCAGCGTGACCGTGTCCGGCCGCGGCACGTTCCCGGCCATAGCCCGGACATAGCCCCACGCCGACCCATGGATGTGCCACCTTGCCCCGGTTCAGTGTCATCGTCCCCGCGTACAAGGCGCAGGCGTACCTGCACGCCTGCCTAGCCTCAGTCCTTGAGCAGTCCTTCAGCGACCTCGAAGTGATCGCCGTGGACGACTGCTCGCCGGACGCCTGCGGGGCGATCATCGACGAGTGCGCGGCGCGCGACGCCCGGGTGCGCGCCGTGCGCCTCGACGAGAACGTCGGCCTCGGCCGCGCCCGCAACGCGGGCCTGAGGCACGCCACGGGCGACTACGTGCTCTTCCTCGACGCCGACGACACGTTCACGCCCGGCGCGCTCCAGGCGATCGCCGACCGGCTCAAGGAGACCGGCTCCCCCGACGTGCTTCTCTTCGACTACGCGCGCACGTTCTGGGACGGCCGCGAGGTCCGCAACCAGCTGGCGCACCTGCTCACGCAGGAGGGCCCCGACACCTTCCGGCTCGCCGACCGGCCGAGCCTGCTGAAGCTCCTGATGGTGGTGTGGAACAAGGCGTACAGCAGGGACTTCGTCGAGCGCGAGGGCTTCACCTTCCCGCCCGGCTACTACGAGGACGTCCCCTGGACGTTCCCGGCCCTGATGGCGGCGGACTCGCTCGCCACCCTGGACCGGGTCTGCCTGCACTACCGCCAGCGCCGCACCGGCAACATCCTCGGCACGACCAGCGACAAGCACTTCGACATCTTCGACCAGTACGACCGGGTCTTCGACTTCCTCGACCAGCACCCCGACCTGGACGAGCTGTGGCGCCCGCACATGTTCCGGCGGATGGTCGAGCACATGGCGGCGGTGCACGGCAAGCGGGGCCGCCTGTCGCGCCGCGGCCGCACCGCGTTCCTGCGCCGGGCCCGCGCCCACTACGCCCGCTACCGCACCCCCGGCACCCGCGCCCCGCGCCGAGCCCGCCTGCACCACGCGCTGG
>NZ_JAPHNL010000338.1 GCF_026274175.1 Streptomyces beihaiensis | reverse complement strand
TGTTGAGTTCTCAAGGAACGGACGCTTCCTTTGTACTCACCGAGACCCTTCAGTCTCCGGCTTTCCTCCGGGCGCTTTCCCTTCGGTCTTGCGTCTCCGACTCTATCAGATCTTTCCGATCCGATTTCCTCGGAATTTCACGTGTCTTTCGAAGCTCGCAAAAATGCGGTTCTTCTCCGGACTGGTGAAACTCTACCAGGCATTCCAGATCAATCGATCAGACTCCTGCAGGCATGCAGAAACTGAAGATAGATAAGGTCTGACGGATAGACACTGCTCAGTGGCGCGCGAACACTTCGAAGGTGTCGGCCGCTCACCGGCAGGGATACGACAGTACAGGGCGGTCCAGCTGCCGCGCAAATCGTTTGCCCGGCGCCCCTACGTCAGCCAACCGGCAGCTCTGGTGCGGAACCGGGACTTTTTATGACTTACGCTTCTGAACACTGCGTCGTCCAGGACAGGTAGTGACGGCGACCTTGTACACCCACCTCCTGGGAGGCTTGCCATGACCAGTGTGACGTCCCCGCTCGCAGGACGCGCCATTGGGCTCTCTGCCGTGCCGGACCCGGTGTTCTCGGGCGCGATGGTCGGTCCCGGCACCGCCATCGACCCCGCCCGTGAGCGCTCCGAGGCCGTCGCCCCTGTGGACGGCATCGTCGTGTCCTTGCATCCTCACGCTTTCGTGGTGGTCGACGACCAGGGCCACGGCGTGCTGACTCACCTGGGCATCGACACCGTCCAGCTCAACGGCGAAGGGTTTGAGCTGCTGGTCAACAAGGGTGACACGGTTCAGCGCGGACAGTCCGTCGTGCGCTGGGACCCGGCGGCCGTAGAAGCCGCCGGCAAGTCGCCGGTGTGCCCCGTCGTCGCGCTCGAGGCCACCGCCGAGTCACTCTCCGACATCGCCGAGGACAGCGACGTCAAGGCCGGGGACGCGCTCTTCAGCTGGAAGTGACGAGCGCCGTCACGGACGACCGGCAGTACAACCAACGCGGCGGCGGGCCCGCCGCACTATCGGAGACGGTGAGATGGAGACAACGCTGCGAGGCGTGGGCGTGAGCCACGGTGTGGCCGTCGGCGAGGTTCGGCACATGGGTACGGCGGTGCTCGAACCGCCTGCCAAGCAGATTCCGGCAGAAGAAGCCGAGCGCGAACAGGGGCGCGCCCGCAAGGCCGTCGAAGCCGTTGCAGCCGACCTCATGGCGCGCGGGAACCTGGCCGGCGGCGAGGCGCAGGCCGTGCTCGAGGCTCAGGCCATGATTGCCCAGGACCCGGAACTGATGGCGGACGTCGAGCGTCGTATCGCTGTCGGCAGCACGGCCGAGCGCGGCATCTACGACGCCTTCTCGTACTACCGGGAGCTGCTCGCCGGCGCCGGTGAATACATGGCCGGTCGCGTCGCCGACCTCGACGACGTGCGGAACCGGATCGTGGCCCGACTGCTGGGCGTCCCGATGCCCGGCGTCCCCGACAGTGACGAGCCGTATGTGCTCATCGCCCGGGACCTGGCGCCTGCCGACACCGCCCTGCTCGACCCCGCGCTCGTCCTCGGTTTCGTCACCGAGGAAGGCGGGCCGACCAGCCACAGCGCCATTCTGGCGCGGGCCCTCGGGGTGCCGGCCGTCGTGGCGCTCCCCGGCGCGGGTGAGCTCGCCGAGGGCACTGTCGTCGCGGTCGACGGCAGCACCGGTGAGATCTTCGTGGACCCGACGCCCCAGAAGCGTGAGGCTCTGGAGGCCGCGGCGGCCGAGCGCAAGGCCGCGCTGGCCGCCGCCACCGGCCCCGGCGCCACCTCCGACGGTCACAAGGTCCCGCTCCTCGCGAACGTCGGCGGCCCCTCCGATGTCCCGGCCGCGGTGGAGGCCGGTGCCGAGGGTGTCGGTCTTTTCCGTACCGAGTTCTTGTTCCTGGACGACAGCAAGCAGGCTCCTTCGGAGGAGAAGCAGGTCGAGGCGTACCGACAGGTCCTCGAGGCGTTCCCCGAGGGCCGTGTCGTCGTGCGTGTTCTCGACGCGGGCGCGGACAAGCCACTGGACTTCCTCACTCCGTCCGACGAGCCCAACCCGGCGCTGGGCGTGCGCGGCCTGCGGACACTGCTCGACCACCCCGAGGTTCTCCGGACACAGCTGACCGCGCTGGCCAAGGCGGCCGAGGGACTGCCGGTCTACCTTGAGGTCATGGCGCCGATGGTCGCCGACCGAGCGGACGCCAAGGCGTTCGCCGACGCCTGTCGCGAGGCGGGTCTGCGGGCCAAGTTCGGCGCCATGGTGGAGATTCCCTCCGCCGCGCTGCGCGCCCGCTCCGTGCTCCAGGAGGTCGAGTTCCTGTCTCTCGGCACGAACGACCTGGCGCAGTACACCTTCGCCGCCGACCGGCAGGTCGGTGCGGTCTCGCGTCTGCAGGACCCGTGGCAGCCCGCGCTGCTCGACCTGGTCGCGTTGTCCGCCGAGGCGGCGAAGGCCGAGGGCAAGAGCTGCGGTGTCTGCGGTGAGGCCGCGTCGGATCCGCTGCTCGCGTGTGTGCTGACGGGGCTGGGTGTCACCTCCCTGTCGATGGGTGCCGCTTCGATTCCGTATGTGCGTGCCACGCTGGCGAAGTACACGCTCGCCCAGTGCGAGCGAGCCGCCGCCGCGGCGCGGGCGTCGGAGTCGGCCGACGAGGCCCGTACCGCCGCGCAGGCTGTGCTGTCCGGCGAGTAGAACGACGGCGGTCCTCACCGCCGCCCGTCCGTCCTGGAGGGCTCCTGCCATGTGCGGGGAGCCCTCCAGGCATGTGGGGTGTCAGTGCCGATGCCTGCCTTCGTCGCTCGGCGCCTCGATCGGGGGCGCTGCGCAGTAGTCGACCCCGGGCTCCGGCGCGGTCAGCTCGCCCGTCGCGGCGTCCGTGCAGTAGGCGTCGAACACCTGGGCCGCCGTGAGCTGCCGCAGTTCCTCGTCGGCGAGATGCCACCCGTAGACCCGGTCGTCGTGCCCGGGGGCGCTGGTGCGGAGGACCAGGGCGCAAGGGGTTTTGGTGGCGATGGCGACCGCGAGCACCGTGGCGAGCTCCGTCGCGGCCGTCTCGTCGAGTGTGACCGTGTCGGGATCGGAGGCGTCGACATGCAGCACGGCGTGCAGGGTCCGTGCTCCATCCGTGGTGGCGCTGCAGACCCACTGGTGCGTGCCCCGGCCGATCGTGTCGATCACCCGGGCGACGAGGTACGAGGCCCGGACGAAGGCGGCCCTGCCGATGTCCTGGCCGCACACGGCGCATGTTCCGAGGTGGACGAGAACGGTCGCGGCGTACTGCCAGGTGGCCCGGCGTACCGCCTCTTCCACGAGCTCCGGGAGCAGGTCGGCGAGTGGTTGTCCTTCGTACAGGAGCGCGGGTCCGGCGGCTGCGAGCTCCGCGGTGAAGCGGGTGCGGCTGGCCGGGGTGTCGGGGTCGAGGCCGGTGTCCGCGCAGAACCGCGCGTACTCCTCCGGGTCGAAGAGGGCGATGGTGGTGTGGCCTCCTGCCGCGGCCACGGATTTCAGGAGCCCCTCCACGCTGCGCAGGTAGTTCTTGTGGTCGTCGAACGCGAAGCTGCGATAGCGCCGCATCGCTTCGAAGTCCTGCTCGTCCGCGAGCAGGCCGATCGTGCCCGCCACCTCGCGGCGCAGCGTCTGCCGCATGCTGGTGGTCCGGCCGCGCTGAGTACTGGTCATGAGTTCCCCCTGAGTGCGCTCGATCAATACTCACTCAGAGTAACCAGCACCACTGACAGTGACCGTCGATGTGGTGCGCGGCCGGGCCGACGGGAGGGTGGTGTCAGGCGCGTTCGCGGGCGATGTCCTCGTAGAACCGGAGCAGTTCGAGGTTGTCGACGGAGCCGGGGTTGACCGCTTTCTCCAGTGGTGTTCCCTGCAGCAGGCGCTTGACCGGGACCTCGATGCGTTTGCCGGTGAGTGTGTGCGGGACTCCCGGCGCTTCGATGATGTCGTCGGGCACATGGCGCGGTGAGAGCTGTGTGCGGATGGTCTGCCGGATGCGTGCGCGCAGGGCGTCGTCGAGGACCGCGCCCGGTGCGAGGTGGACGAACAGCGGCATCCAGTAGCCGCCGTCCGGCAGTTCGAGGCCGATGACGAGGGATTCGCGGATCTCGGGGAGGCGTTCCACGGCCTCGTAGATGTCCGCGGAGCCCATCCGTACTCCCTGGCGGTTGAGCGTCGAGTCGGAACGGCCGTGGATGACGACGGAGCCCCGGGAGGTGATCGTGATCCAGTCGCCGTGACGCCACACTCCGGGATAGGTGTCGAAGTAGCTGTCGTGGTAGCGGCTGCCGTCCGGGTCGTTCCAGAAGCGGATCGGCATGGACGGCATGGGGTTGGTGACGACGAGTTCGCCCACCTCGTCGATGAGGGGGTGGCCCTGGGGGTCCCATGCCTGCAGGTCCGTGCCGAGGCCCGCGGCCTGGAGCTCGCCGATGAAGACGGGAAGCGTGGGTACGGCGCCCGCGAAACAGGAGCAGACGTCGGTGCCGCCGCTGACGGAGGCGATCCACAGGTCGGGGCGGACCTCGTCGTGAAGCCAGCGGAAGCCGTCCGGCGGGAGCGGGGAGCCCGTCGTGGCCACGCATTTCACGCGGCTGAGGTCGTGGTCGCGCGACGGGTGCACCCCGGCCTTGCGGCAGGCCATGACGTAGGCGGCGGAGGTCCCGAAGAGCGTCGCTCCGGTGCGTTCCGCGACGTCCCACTGGGCTCCGGTGTCGGGGTGACCAGGGCTGCCGTCGTACGTGACGATCGTGGTGCCGGTGAGAAGACCGGAGACGAGGAAGTTCCACATCATCCAGCCTGTCGACGTGTACCAGAAGAAGCGGTCGTCCGGACCAAGGTCGCAGTGCAGGCCGAGTTGCTTGAGGTGCTCCACGAGGATGCCGCCCTGTGACTGCACGATGGCCTTGGGCAGGCCCGTGGTACCGGAGGAGTACAACACCCAGAGGGGATGGTCGAACGGGACCTCGTCGTATGCGGGGAGCACGTCGCCCGCGGTGAGGGCGGACCACTCCAGAGTGCCTTCCGGGGGCTCGGTGCCGAGCAGCGGGATGTGCACCACGGCGCGCAGCGAGGGCAGTTCCGCTCGAAGCTGCGAGACCGTCTCGCGACGGTCGTGCTCCTTGCCTCCGTAGCGGTAGCCGTCGACGGCGAACAGAACGACGGGTTCCACCTGCTGGAACCGGTCCAGGACGCTGCGTGCCCCGAAGTCGGGCGCGCAGGAGGTCCACACGGCGCCGACGGCGGCGGTGGCGAGCAGCGCGACGGCGGCTTCGGGGATGTTGGGCAGATAGCCGCTGACGCGGTCGCCTCTGCGTACCCCGAGGGCGCGGAGTTCGGCGGCCAGGGAACCGACCTGGCGGCGGAGTTCGGCCCAGGTGAGCGTGCGCAGTTCGCCCGACTCGTCGGTGTGCAGGATGGCCGGGGTGTCGGCACGGTCCGGGTCGTCCGCGGTGCGCAGCGCGTGCCGGGCGTAGTTGAGGGTGGCGCCGGGGAACCACTCGGCGCCGGGCATGGAGCGGTTGCCGAGCACGCGCGAGCAGGGCGTCGTGAAGTGGACCCCGAACCAGTCGGCCACGGCCTTCCAGAACGCTTCGAGGTCGGCGACCGACCAGCGGTGCAGAGCCGGGTAGCCGCCGTCGGCGGGAGCTCCGTAGCGCTCGGCGGCCCATGCCTGGAACCGTGTGACCTGTGCTTCGGCGATCTGCCTGCGGTCGGGCTGCCAGAGCGGTGAGGGGTTCGCGGAGGACATGGAGCGGCTCCCGGAGGTACGCGGTGTGTGCGTCGGTGGCGCGCACGGCGTGGGTGTGCGCGTGACGCGGCTGACAGGACGATGCCACGTGATCGACTTCCGCACCAGGGCATGGCTCGGCTCCGACCCGTGTCGTCGCGCGACGTCCTCGGCCGTGGGGGCCCGATATCGGCTGTTTGATGAAGGCGTTGATCACCGCGGTCGAGCGGGCCGATGGCGGCGTCCGCCTCTTGGACGGACGTCGTTCCGTACACCCCGGCGAACATCCAGTTCGTCCGGAAACCGGAAATTACCTGTATGAATGCGAAAATCTCGGGGCACGTAACTCAAGGCGTCCCGTGACGCACCGTGGTCCCGCGGCCGTGGGTCGTTTGCCGGGCCGTTCGCGGCGGACGCGGGGACCGCGGGTGAACGGGAGTTGAACACAGCCCGCGCGCGTTCCCTTCGGTGGCAGGGTGAGCTGCATGAACGGTCGTGACCTGGTGCGCTCGGTGAAGGCGGTCTCGGCGATGGGCCCTGCCCAGGGGCTGCGCGCGGTGCGGGCCGCTTGGCGGTACCGGCGTGCGGACTCGGTGGCGTCCTCTGGGCGCGGTCCGCGGCGCGCCCGGGTGCCGGGCGTCGTGGTCCAAGCGGATCCCCAGCCAGGAGGCGGGGTGCTGCGGTTCGCTCAGTCGCGGTTGCGGATCACGGTCACGGTGAGCGGGGCTGTCTTCTGGGGGTGGGACGGAGCCGAGCCCGAACCCTCGTACGCGTTGGCCGGTGCGCTCCAGGAGGCCGACGCGCGTGCGGTGCTCGAGCCGGACAAGGACGGGGGTTGGCGCGTGGTCGCCGAGCGGGTCACGGTGTCCGTCTCCCGGCACGGCGCTGTCGACGTGTGCACGCCCGGCGGGGTCGTTCTGCGCAGGGACCTCCCGCCGCGCTGGTGGGCTTGTGAGGAGGGCGGGGACGTGTGCTGGGCCCAGCGCTCCCAGGTCGCCGCCGACGCCAGGTTCTTCGGCCTGGGAGGGCGCACGTCGGGTCCTCGGCTGCGCGACGGGACGTACCGGTTGTGGAACTCCGTTCGACGGCCTGGGGCTGCCTCGGAGGACCTGTCGTCGTCCGTCTCCATGCCGGTGCAGCTCGTCGTCGCCGATGCGGGGACGCACCTGGTGTTCCACGACAACACGTGGGACGGGTCCGTCACCCTGCGAGAGGGCCGCGAGGGCGCGGGATCCGGCCATGACCGTCCTGGCACCTGCGAGGTACGCATGGAGGGCGGCCCGCTGCGCTGTTGGGTCGTCGTCGGGTCTCCCGCACGCGTGCTGGACGTGTGGGCCCAGTTGACGGGCTCGCCGGCTGTGCCGCCGTCCTGGGCGCTGGGTCACCACGCGCGTGGGAAGGCGGTCGGCGAGGAGGAGATCCGTCGGGTCGTCGATGGCCACAAGGCACGCTCGTTGCCTCTCGATGTCGTGCACGTCGACCTCGGCGAGCACGCGGCGCGGCACGGTTTCACCGGGGGCCGTGGGCGGTTCGCCTCGCTCCCGCGGTTGGCCGCGGAGCTGGCAACCGACGGCGTACGCCTCGTCACCGCTGTCCGGCCCGCCGTGGAACCGCGGCCGGGCGGTGCCCTCTTCGAGGCGGGCCGTGGCATCGAGGCGTTCGTGTGCGACCCGGCGGGCAGGCCGGTGCGGGGGCTGGCGCAGTCGGGGCAGGTCGTGTTTCCGGACTTCACGGCCGAGCGGGTGCGCAAGTGGTGGGGCGGTGTGTACGAGGAACGGCTCGCGCTCGGGTTCTCGGGTTTCTGGCACGAGGGGGACGAGCCGCTCTCCCTCACCGCGGCCGGGGAGGCCACGCTGCCCCGGTCCTCGCGGCATGTTCTGGAGGGCCGGGGCGGTGACCACCGCGAAGGGCACAACGTGTACGGGCTGTGCATGGCCCGGGCGGGTTTCGAGGGGCTGAGCGAACTACAGTCCCGGCAGGAGCCGTTCGTGGTCTCCCGGTCCGGCTGGGTGGGCATGCAGCGCTACGGCGGGGCCGGCCTGGGGCACGCGGAGGGCGGGTGGGCCGGGTTGCGCGCCGCGCTCTCGGCCGTCGTCGGCCTCGGACTGTGCGGTGTGCCGTTCTCCGGTCCCGACATCGGCGGCCCCGGCACGGACATGTCGCAGGACCTGGTGGTGCGCTGGGTCCAGCTCGCCTCCTACCTGCCGTTCTTCCGTACGGGTGCGGGTGGCCGGGGCGGCCGGAGCGAGCCGTGGATCTTCGATGAGGAGGCACTGCGGCACGCGCGCGCGGCGCTGCACGAGCGGCGGCGCCTACGGCCGTACTTCATGACGCTGGCTCATCTCGCCGCGCGCACGGGCGCCCCGTTCGTCCGTCCTGTGTGGTGGGGCGCTCCGGAGGACAAGGGCCTGAGGGACTGTGAGGACGCCTTCTTGTTGGGCGATTGCCTCCTGGTCGCTCCGGTGCTGGCTCCCGGAGTAGAGCACCTGGTGGTGCGGTTGCCCGCGGGACGCTGGTACGACACGGGGACGGGCGCGGCGTACGAGGGACCGGGCCGGGTGACGGTTCCGGCACCGCTGTCCCGGATTCCGGTCTTCGCGCGCGCGGGAGCCGTGCTGCCCGTGCTCGGCGACGGCGGGCGGACGGAGCTGGAGGTGTGGCGGCCCGGCCCCGGCCGAACGGGTGGCGGTTACGCCGTCTCTGACGTCGGCGACGGCGACGGCGACGGCGACGGCGACGGCGACCAAGAGACCGTGCTCGAGCGGTATCGGGTGAGGTGGGAGGAGGGCCGTCTGGCCGTCAAGGTGTACGGCGCCGCCGAGGACCGCGACTGTGCCCTGCCGGTTCGTCCGCGCGGCTGCTGAGCGGCGCCTCAGGGCCTCCAGACGTAGCGGATGTCCGGCTCGCGTTCCTCGTTGCGCAGACCGTCGGTCCGCTCGACGGGGACGAAACCGTGTCGCTCGTAGAACCGCCGGGCCGGCCCGTTCCTCTGGAAGGTCCACAGGTCGAGGCCCTGCGGCCGCTGCCGCTTGGCCAGGTTCATGAGACGGTCACCCAGCCCGCGGCCGCGCCACTTCGGGTCGAGGTAGAGCTGTTCCAGGTCGCCGCCCTCGAGGACCAGGAGTCCGACCACAATGCTGTCGGCGGCGGCCACCCATGCCTCGCTGTGGCGCACGACCACGGCGCGGAACCAGTCCCGTACGGCGTCGTCGTGCGCACGACGCACGGCCGGAAGGGCCGCGGCGAAGGAGCGCAGCCACACATCGGCCATCTCGGCCGCGTCGGAGTCACCGGCTCGCCGCAGCACGACGTCATCGCTGTCCACGGCACGTGACTCTCGCAGAAAGGCGAGCCCTGCGCAGTCGGATATTCAGCGCGCCGTCGAACCGCGCACCGTACCGGCCACCCGGCCGCGGTGAGGCCCGAGCGGCGGATCTCGTCGGGGCCGCGGGGCCCGGCACGGGGCCTGACTCTCCGGACGGACTAGACGTAGCGTCCTTCGAACCACGCCCTCACAACCAGGGTGTGGAGCGGGAACGCGAGCTCGGCGGGGCGGCGCAACAAGTGCCAGCCGTCCGACTCGTCCGTGGGTGCGCTGGGCGGGAGTTGCGCGGCCGGGCGCTCGGGCAGCAGTCCGAACAGCAGGAGGTGTCCGTCCGGAGCGCTCATGACGTCGGCGAGCCGCACGTCCCGGGCGGCGGCGTCGATGCCGGTCTCCTCCTTGAGTTCACGGACGACGGCCTGTCGCCAGTCCTCCCGCTCGTCGACGAATCCGCCGGGCAGCGCCGTCTGCCCGCGCGCGGGTGCGACGGTGCGGTTGATGACGACAAGGGAGGTTCCCATGGTGTCGTACACGGGCAGCAGGGCGACGGCCACGGGCAGCGGATTGCGATACGCGACGGTGTGGCAGGCCGGGCATGTGCGCGGCCGGCCTTGCACCTCGTCCCCGTAGGCGGCCCCACAGCTCGAACAGTGGGAGTCGGGGACGGGGTTGGCGGCGGGCGGGTTCGATGCGGACACGGCGCGGACTGTATCCGATCTTCGCGAGCCGTTCCTCTCCGGGCGGGCTCGTTCCTGGTAGACGCGAACCATGACACGAATCGCCTCCGCCCTGCGGAAACTCGCCACCTTGCCGGCCGCGGCGCTCCTGGGGGCCGCCGCGGTGCCCTCGTCGGCGTCCGGGGCCGCGACCTCGACGCCCGAGCCCGAGGCGCCGCCCGCATTCGCGGCGCTGCACGACGTGGACCCCACGATCATCCAGGAGATGCGCTATTTCACGCGGCACAACTTCGTGGGTGCGCGGATCGACGGCTACCGGAAACCGATGTGCGTTCTCACCCGGCCCGCGGCCCAGGCTCTCCACAGGGTTCAGATCCGGCTCCTCGAGAAGGGCTACTCGCTCAAGGTGTACGACTGCTACCGGCCGCAACGCGCGGTCGATCACTTCGTGAGATGGGCCGAGGACCTCGGCGACCAGAAGACGAAGACGGAGTTCTACCCCAGGGTCGCCAAAACGCGCCTGTTCGCGGACGGTTACATCGCGGAGAAGTCCGGCCACAGTCGTGGATCGACCCTCGACCTGACGGTCGTGACGGTCCCCGCGCCTCCCACTCGTCCGTACGTACCCGGTGAACGGCTCACGCCGTGCTACGCGCCGCAGAAGGACCGTTTCCCCGACACGTCTTTGGACATGGGTACGGGTTTCGACTGCTTCGATGTCACAGCGGGCCGCGAGGCGGAGGACACGCTCCCGTCGAAGCAGCGGGCGAATCGGCGTTTCCTCAGGAAGAGCATGCAGAGTGCCGGATTCGTCAACCTGCCCGAGGAATGGTGGCACTTCACGTATCAGCCTGAGCCGTTCCCGCACACCTACTTCGACTTCCCTGTCGCACGCCGGGCGTTGACGCGCCCGTCAGATGCACTCGGCACTGCTGACAGTGGCCGTCGACCGTGACACACTCCTGACGTTTCGTCAGATCCGCTTCCCGAGGAGGCGCCGTGGCACGCACGTCCACCCCTGTCGTGGCAGGCTGGTTCACCGGCGCGGGCGAGGACTTCCGACTGCTGGGCACAGAGTGCCCGGCCTGCTCGTCCGTGTTCTTTCCACGTGAGGACGGGATGTGCCGCAACCCCGGCTGTGCCTGCGACGACCTCGTCGAAGTGCCGCTGTCGCGCCGCGGACGCGTCTGGTCGTACACCGACGCGAGATACCGGCCGCCCGCACCTTACGTCTCCGATCCGGAACTTCCGTGGGAACCCCGTGCGTTGGTAGCGGTGGAACTGGCCGCCGAGCGGATCGTCGTGCTCGGGCAGGCCGCTTTGGGGGTGTCGGTGTCCGACCTGGACATCGGCATGGAGGTGGAGGTCGTGGCGGGTGTGCTCGACGAGGAGGGTGACGAGGACACGGGGACGGCCTGGACGACGTGGCACTGGCGGCCGACGGGGGTGACGGCATGACGCGGGACGTGGCGGTGCTGGGAGCCGGGATGCATCCGTGGGGCAAGTGGGGCCGCGGTTTCGTCGAGTACGGGGTCGCGGCCGCACGCGCGGCGCTCGAAGAGGCCGGTGCGGACTGGCGGGACGTGGACTCCGTCGTGGGCGCGGACACCGTGCGCGCCGGGTACCCCGGCTATGTGGCGGGCGCGACGTTCGCGAAGGCGCTGGGCTGGCAGGGCGCCCGTGTCACCAGCGTGTACGCGGCGTGCGCGTCGGGGGCCCAGGCCATCAGCACGGCACGGGCCCAGATCCTCGCCGGGCTGGCGGATGTCGTCCTGGTCGTGGGGGCCGACGCCGCGCCCAAGGGCTTCTTCCGGCCCGCGGGCGGCGACCGGCCGGACGATCCGGACTGGCTCCGCTTCCGTGTGCTGGGCGCCACCAATCCGGCGTACTTCGGCCTCTACGCGCGCCGCCGGATGGCGCTGCACGGTGACACCTTGGAGGACTTCGCCCAGGTCAAGGTGAAGAACGCGGCGTCCGGCGCGCTGAACCCGAACGCCCGCTACCGCAGCCCGGTGTCGGCCGACGACGTGGCCGCCTCCGCGGTCGTGGCCGATCCCTTGCGGCTGCTCGACATCTGCGCCACGTCGGACGGCGGCGCGGCCCTGGTCCTGTCCAGCATGGAGTACGCGCGACGCCATGGCGCGGCGAGTCCCGTGCGCATCCGTGCGGTGTCCACGGTGACGCCCTCCTACCCCAACACGGTCCTGGACCTGCCGGACATCGCCACGGACTCGGCGGTGGGGAAGGAACCCGAGGGGCCCGGCTTCCGGGGCTCCATCGCGCGGGCGGCCTACGAGGAGGCCGGCATCGGACCCGAGGACCTGTCCCTGGCGGAGGTCTACGATCTGTCCACCGCCCTGGAACTGCAGTGGTACGAGGACCTGGGACTGTGTGCCGCGGGCGAGGCGGCGAAGCTGTTGCGGGAGGGCGCCACGGCCCCCGGTGGGCGCATACCCGTCAATCCGAGCGGTGGACTGGCCTCTTTCGGGGAAGCCGTCCCGGCCCAGGCGATCGCCCAGGTCTGCGAGCTCACCTGGCAGCTGCGGGGCACCACGGGCGCGCGTCAGGTCGCCGGAGCCCGGGTCGGCCTCACCGCCAACCAGGGGCTGTTCGGCCACGGATCGTCGGTCGTGGCCGTGCGCTGACCGCGCCACCACGACGCTCAGTGATCGTCCAGGAATCCTGCGTGAACAGCATGTGAACTGGGCTTGGGCGCCTCTCGGCAGCGCCATCATGCTCCCGTGCACTCCTGGACGGACACCCTGCGCTTCGCCTTCCAGCCCGTGGTCAACCTGACCACGGGAGCCGTCGCGGCGCTGGAGATACTGGCGCGCCCTGAAGCGGGTGACGTGCTGGCACAGGCCCGGCGCCGACCGGAGCTCGACGGGCGGCTCGCCGCGTCGGCGGTCCGGACCGCCGCGGGCAAGGAAACGCTGCTGCCACTGCACGTGAACGTGTTCGCGGCCACCCTCGCCGATCTGGGCACCCTGGCGGAACTGCGCGAAACCCTGCGTGATGTGGGCCGGCTCCCCTGGGAGGTGACGGTCGACGTGGGACCGCCGTTCACCCACGTGCCGCACCGCGCGCTGCTCGACGGTGTGGCCGCACTGCGCCGAGAAGGCTTCCGTATCTGCGCTGACGGCGTCGGAGACGGGGACGTGCCCCTGCGGCTGCTCGACGACCTCTCACCTGATCTCGTCAAGCTGGACGCCTCGCTGTTGACGCGGCGGGCGACGGTGCGCGCCATGCGGACGCTGTGCGAGGAGTCCGGCGCGCTGCTCGCGGTCGAGGGAGTGGAGACGGAGCTGCAATGTGCTGCCGCACGGGAGGCCGGCGCGCAGCTCGCACAAGGCGACCTGTTCGCCCCGCCGTCCCGGCTGCCCACCGCGGAGGTGTACGTTCCGCAGGTGCGCGGCTCCGTCGGGGTGGCGCGTCCCTCCGGGCCATCGGTGCGGGAGTTCGTGCGGCCTGCCGCGCTGCTGCCCGAGGGCGCCAGTGCCGACCAGGTGCGCAGGCTGCTCACCGGGGCTCCCGACGTGTCCGGTGTGCTGCTCGTGGACCGTGCCGGGATTCCGGTCGGCTCCGTGCACCGGGATCGTTTCCTGCTCTCGCTGTCGACCCGGTACGGGCACGCCCTCTACGCCGACCGGCCCGCGGCACGCCTCAGCGACCAGCCCCGCACGGTGGGCGTCTCGGCCACGGCATGGGAGGTCCTCGACGTGGTCGCCGACGGCGAGCACAGCCGCACCGCGGACGATGTCGCCGTGGTCGACGGCCAGGGCCGCTGCGTGGGTGTCGTGCGTCTCGCCGACCTTGTGCGGGCGCTCGCGGAGAGCCGCGTCGAGGAGGCGGTCGGCCTCAATCCGCTGACCCGGTTGCCGGGTTCGGACGCGGTCACCTGTGAGGTGGACCGATGGGTCGCGCAGGGCCGGGGCTTCGCCCTGAGCTGGCTGGACATCGATGGGTTCAAGCAGGTCAACGACGGTGCCGGATTCGCGGCGGGGGACGAACTGATCCGTTCGGTGGGACGGGCACTGGCCCGTGCCGAGTCGGACGCCGTCCGCGTGGCACACATCGGCGGCGACGACTTCCTGGTACTCGCCGAACCGGACCGGCTGCGCCCGTTGGCGGACGCCGTTCTGGACGCGCCGTGGTCGGCGGGCGGCCGCGCCGTCACCTTGTCGCTGGCCACCGTGGTGTGTCCGCCCGGCACGGTGCCCGACCACCGTCAGGCCTCCGCCCACCTGGCTCCGCTCAAACGCGCGGCGAAGGCACTGACCGGGGCCAGCTGGGTGTGTGGTCACGCGGGCCGGGCCGGGTTCGAGGTGCGGCGCGGCCCGGACCGTGGCGGGCCTCCCGGGGCGTGGCGGCAGCGCGCCGCCGGTGTCGCGCACGAGACGCCCAGAACCCGGTCGGCCAGCGGCACGTGAGGGCCTGTCAGTGGGCGGCGGGTTGCCGGGGCGCGGGCGCGGTGAACTGCGCGGCGTGCTGGACGACGTGGACCAGGACGTCCTTCACGGAGTCCTTCTGCCGCGCGTCGCACAGCACCACCGGGACGGCGGGGTCGAGGTCGAGTGCCTGGCGCACGGCGTCGACCGGGTGGCGGGCGGCACCGTCGAAGCAGTTGACGCCGACCAGGAACGGTATGGAACGCCGCTCGAAGTAGTCGACGGCGGCGAAGCAGTCCTCCAGGCGGCGGGTGTCGGCGAGGACGACGGCACCGAGCGCGCCCGTCGACAGCTCGTCCCACAGGAACCAGAACCGGTCCTGGCCCGGAGTGCCGAAGAGATACAGCACCAGGTCCTCGCGGACGGTGATGCGGCCGAAGTCCATGGCCACGGTGGTGGTGTGCTTTCCCTTGACGCCTGTCGTGTCGTCGACGGGGCGGCCCGCCTCGGTCAGCAGTTCCTCGGTGCGCAGCGGCCTGATCTCGCTCACGGCGCCGACAAGCGTCGTCTTGCCCACTCCGAAGCCGCCCGCCACGAGGATCTTGAGCGTGACGGGCTCGACGGGGGCGTTGCCCCGCTGCGAACGCCCGAAGATCATGGGGTCACTCTCCTGCCTGGCTGGTCGTGCCGTGTCGAATCCTGCTCGGCCGTCTCTGGTTCGCCGTACCCTCCGCCGCCGGGCGTCTCCACGACGAGTACGTCGCCGGGGCGGACCTCGGCCGTGTCACTGCCCGCGAGCCGGGTGACGGTCCCGTCGGCACGCTCCACCGAGTTGACGCCGAGGGCGCCCGGTCGGCCGCCCGCCATTCCGTAGGGCGGGACCCTGCGGTGCTGCGACAGGGTGGAGACGGTCATCGCCTCGAGGAACCTGATCCGCCGGACGGCTCCGTCACCGCCGTGTCGACGTCCCCTGCCACCGCTGTCGCGCCGCACCGCGAACTCCTCCAGGACGACAGGAAGCCGCCATTCCAGGACCTCGGGGTCGGTGAGGCGGGAGTTGGTCATGTGGGTCTGGACCACGTCGGCGCCGTCGAACCCCTCACCGGCTCCGGAGCCGGAGGCCACCGTCTCGTAGTACTGGTGGCGGGCGTTGCCGAAGGTCACATTGTTCATGGTTCCGGATCCTTCGGCCTGCACGCCCAGCGCCCCGTAGAGGGCGCCGGTGATGGCCTGGGACGTCTCGACGTTGCCCGCGACGACGGCGGCGGGCGGCCGGGGCGCGAGGAAGCAGCCGGGCGGCACCACGATCTGGAGGGGGCGCAGGCAGCCGTCGTTGAGCGGGATGTCGTCGTCCACGAGGGTGCGGAAGACGTAGAGCACGGCCGCGTTGACGACGGCGAACGGAGCGTTGAAGTTGGTGTCGAGCTGTGCGGACGTGCCGGTGAAGTCGATGGTCGCGCAGCGCTCCGCGCGGTCCACGTGGATGCTCACCTGGATCACCGCCCCGGAGTCGGTCTCGTAGCGGAACGTGCCGTCCTCAAGGCGGTCGACGACACGGCGCACGGATTCCTCGGCGTTGTCCTGCACGTGCGCCATGTATGCCTGGACGGCGTCGAGACCGAACTCGTCGATCATGCGGCCGACTTCGTCGACGCCCTTCTGGTTGGCGGCGATCTGGGCGCGGAGGTCGGCGAGGTTGGTCTCCGGATTGCGGGACGGGTGGGGCGCCTCGGTGAGCAGTCGCAGTGTCTCCTCCTCGCGGAAGCGCCCGGCCTCGACGAGCAGCCAGTTGTCGAAGAGCACGCCCTCCTCTTCGATGGTGGTGCTGTCGGCGGGCATGGAGCCGGGGGCGATGCCGCCGATCTCGGCGTGGTGCCCGCGGGAGGCCACGTAGAACAGGATCCGCTCGCCCCCGGCGCCGAAGACGGGGGTGATGACGGTGACGTCGGGCAGGTGGGTGCCGCCGTGGTACGGGTCGTTCACGGCGTAGCTGTCGCCGGGGCGCATGGCCGCGCCCCGGCGCCGGATGACCTCCTTGACGCTGGTGCCCATGGAGCCCAGGTGGACCGGGATGTGCGGGGCATTGGCCACGAGGCTGCCGTCGGGGGCGAAGAGCGCGCAGGAGAAGTCCAGGCGCTCTTTGATGTTGACGGACTGCGACGTCGACTCCAGGCGTGCGCCCATCTGTTCCGCGATGGACATGAACAGGTTGTTGAAGACCTCGAGAAGAACCGGGTCGATTTCTGTACCGAGACGGGAACTCTCCGTAATCGCCGCCCGTTCCATGATCAGGTGACCGTCGTCCGCGAGCGCGGCCCGCCAGCCGTCGTCGACCACGGTGGTGGAGCCGTTCTCGGCGATGATCGCGGGGCCCTCCACGGTCTCGCCGGGAGGCAGTTCGTCCCGGCGGTGGAGGGGGACGTCGCGCCAGGCGCCACCCGTGTGGAGCCGCACGGCCGTGGGGGTGTCGGGGGCGGTGGCAGGGGGTGCGAGATCGGAGAGAGCGGGGGGTTCGGTGAGTCCGGTGGCTTCTACGGAGAGTGATTCGACGACGAGTGGTCGGTCGAGGGTGAAGGAGTAATGGGCGCGATGGAGTTCTTCGAAGACGCGCGTCATGACGTCGGGCGCGTCGAGTTCGACGGTGAGGGTGGTGTCGGTGCCGTCGTAGCGCAGTTGGGCCCTGCGCGTGACCTGTACGCGCTCGGCGGGCACGGCCTCCGCGGTGAGTTCGGCGCGGGCCGCGCTCTCCAGGTCGTCGGCCGTCTTGAGCAGGTGGGGCACGGACGACTCCGCGACGGGCAGTTCGACGGACTGTTCCCGCATGGCGGTGGTGTCGGCGAGGCCGATACCGAGCGCGGAGAGCACACCGGCCATGGGCGGCACCAGGACGGTTCTCATGCCGAGGGCTTCGGCGACCCGGCACGCGTGCTGGCCGCCCGCGCCGCCGAAGGTGGTGAGGGCGTAGCGCGTGATGTCGTGGCCCTTCTGCACCGAGATGCGCTTCACCGCGTTGGCGATGTTGGCCACGGCGATGCGAAGGTAGCCTTCGGCGACCTGCTCGGGGGTGCGGTCGTCCCCTGTCTGTTCTCTGATGCGGGCGGCGAGCGCGGCGAACCTCTCGCGCACGAGGCCGTCGTCCAGCGGCTGGTCACCGTCCGGGCCGAACACCCGCGGGAAATGGTCCGGTTGTACGCGGCCGAGGGCGACGTTGGCGTCGGTGACGGTGAGCGGGCCGCCGCCGCGGTAGCAGGCCGGGCCGGGGTTGGCTCCGGCGGAGTCGGGACCGACCCGGTAGCGGCTGCCGTCGAAGTGCAGGACGGAGCCGCCGCCGGCCGCGACGGTGTGGATGTCCAGCATGGGCGCGCGCAGCCGTACCCCGGCGATCTGGGTGGTGAGGACCCGTTCGTAGGCTCCGGCGAAGTGCGAGACGTCGGTGGAGGTGCCGCCCATGTCGAAGCCGATGACCCGGTCGAATCCGGCGAGTTGCGACATGCGGGCCATGCCGACGATGCCGCCCGCGGGCCCGGAGAGGACGGCGTCCTTGCCGCGGAACCGTCCGGCCTCGGTGAGTCCCCCGTTGGACTGCATGAACATCAGCCGGACGCCTTGGAGTTCGTCGGCGACCTGGCGGACGTAGCGGCGCAGCACCGGGGACAGGTAGGCGTCGACGACTGCGGTGTCGCCGCGGGGGACGATCTTCATGAGCGGGCTGACCTCGCTGGAGAGCGAGATCTGCGAGAAGCCGATCCGGGCGGCGAGGGCGCCGATGGCCTGTTCGTTGCGGGGGTGGAGGTGGCTGTGCATGCAGACGACGGCGACGGCGTCGATACCGTCGTCGTGGGCCCGCCTCAGTTCCGGTTCGAGGGAGGTCAGGTCGAGGGGGACGAGGGTCTCGCCCTGGGCGTCGATGCGTTCGTCGACCTCGATGACGCGTTCATGGAGCATTCCGGGCAGTTCGATGCGCCGCGCGAAGATACGGGGCCGGTTCTGGTAGGCGATGCGCAGGGCGTCGCGGAAGCCGCGCGTGATGACCAGGGCGGTGCGCTCTCCTTTGCGTTCCAGGAGGGCGTTGGTGGCGACGGTGGTGCCCATGCGCACGGAGTCGACGCGGTCGCCGAGGGCGGGGCTCCCGGACGCCTTCTCGGGCTCCTGGGCGAGGAACTCCCGGACGGCGGCCACCGCCGGGTCCCGGTAGCGGGCGGGGTTGTCGGAGAGCAGCTTGTGGGTGAGCAGACGGCCGTCGGGCCGCCGTGCGACGACGTCCGTGAAGGTGCCGCCGCGGTCGATCCAGAACTGCCAGCCTGCCACGTGTGTCTCTCGCTCTCCGCCTTGTTCCGGTTCCGGGCCGCTGCCCGGGGGAGGCCCGCGCCAGGGGGCTTCGACGTCGCCTCAGAGCGCTCTGAGGCCGTTGATCACGTCGCGCAGGATACCCGCGTCGGGCAGCTCGGCCGGTGGTACCGGACGGGTCACATGGACGAGCCCGTCGTCGGCCAGGTCGCCTATGAGGACGCGGACCACGCCGATGGGAAGGTCGAGTCCCGCGGCGATCTCCGCCACCGACTGCGGGTCCGTGCGGCACCGTTCGACGATCTCGACGTGCTCCGGCGACAGGGTCTGATCGGCGCCCGGATCGCTGCCCTGCGGGTGGGCGACGACGACCGCGATGAGGTCGAGGCGGTGGTGGACCGCGCTCGTGGTCCGGCCGCCTGTCATGGCGTACGGGCGGACGACGGGACCTGCTTCGTCGTCGAACCAGTGGTGGGTGTCCTGCGTCCCCTGACCGTCTGCGCTCATGCCGACCCACTACCCGCCCGCGGGCTGATCCGTGCGCGGCGCGGTTCCCAGATGTACGCCGACGCGTTTGACCAGCAGGGTCATCTCGTAGGCGACGAGGCCGACGTCGGCGTCCGCGTCGGAGAGCACCGCCAGGCAGCTTCCCTCACCGGCGGCGGTGACGAAGAGGAAGGCGTCGTCGAGTTCGACGACGGTCTGCCGGACGCCGCCCGCGTCGAAGTGGCGCCCCACGCCCTTGGCCAGACTGTGGAAGCCGGAGGCCACGGCGGCCAGGTGCTCGCTGTCCTCACGGCTGAGGTCCTTGGAGACGCCCATCGGCAGCCCGTCCCCGGAGAGCACGGTCGCCTTCCGGATGCCTGCGACGCGCTCCACCAGTTCGTCCAGGAGCCAATTGAGCTCTCCGGCACCGTCGTTCGTGATCTGCTCGGTGCCCTTCGGTGCGGTCATCGACCGTCCCCCTCAGATGTCGTTCCCTGTGCTGTGCCGTCGGCGCTCTGGTCGCCCGCGGCGTTCTCCAGGCGGCCGCGCCGCCAGCCGCTCTGGAGCGAAGCCATACGGCTGCGCACCTCGTCGGCGTCCCGGTCGTCGGGCGCGGTGGCGGTGGTCCGCGCGCGTCCCGCCGGCCGGTCGCCCCGCAGGTCGGGGCCGTCCTTGAGCTGGGGCGCCAGGCTCGCCTGCCGCACCCGCCGGGGCAGGCTCATGGTGTCGGGGTCCCGCCCGGGTGCGGTCGGTCCGGTCCCGCCCGTCGCCGATCCGTCAGGTGCCGGCTCGCCTGCCGGTGGTGCGGTCCGTGGGCGTCGGCGCGGCAGTTCGGTCGGGGGCGTCGGGGCGGTGCGGCGCGGACCGCCCGGTGCGGTGCCCTGCCGTTGCCCTGTCCGGGCCGCGGTGCTGTCCGCGCTGTCTGCGTCCTCGGGGCGGCTGTGCGAGACGGTTCTGCCGTGCGAGCTGACCAGCTTGGGGGTGCGGCGCCGGGGCAGCCGGACGAGCCCGTCCGGGTTCCGCTCGCGGTCGCCGCTGCCGCCGAGGCCGGTCATGCCACCACGGGCACCCTCGTCCTCGTCGGGGTGCTGGTGCTGTTCGCCAGGGGTTGCGGTGATCGGGCGGCGGGGGCGGAACAGGTCGCCGCGCTCGCTGTCCTCGTCCTCCAGCTCCCCAGGGAAGACGGTCATGTCGGCGGTGGCCAGAGGCGCTTCGAGCTCCACTGGTCCGTCGAGCACCGACGCGGGGAGGCCCGGCAGGTCGGCCGCCGGTCCGGTACCGGGGCCGCGGTCGGCGGAACGTCCGCGACGAGATGTAGCGGGCCGGTCGAGCCGGAACCCGGCGCCTTCGGTGTCGGGGGCGTCGGTGAGCAGCGACTCCGGGATGAAGACGACCGCGGTGGTGCCTCCGTACGGGGACGGCTGGAGGGAGACGCGCACGTTCTGCCGCTGGGCGAGGCGGCTGACCACGAACAGGCCGAGCCGGTCGGTGTCGGAGAGCTCGAACTCGGGGGTCTCGGCGAGACGCAGGTTCGCGTCGAGGAGGGCGTCGGCCGGCATACCGAGGCCCCGGTCGTGGATCTCCACCGTGAAGCCGTTGGCGACGCGGTCGCCGACGACCTGGACGGCGGTGTGCGGCGGCGAGAAGACTGTGGCGTTCTCGAGGAGTTCGGCCAGCAGATGGGTGAGGTCGGCGACGGCGGGACCGGTGACGGCGAGCCGGGGCAGGCGGCGCACCTCGATCCGCTCGTAGTCCTCGACCTCCGCGACGGCGGCCCGCACGATGTCCATGAGCTGGACGGGTTTGCGCCACTGGCGGGAGGGCGCGGCGCCGGAGAGGATCACCAGGCCCTCGGCGTGGCGGCGCATGCGGGTGGTGAGGTGGTCCAGGCGGAACAGGTCGGCGAGTTCGTCGGTGTCCTCCGTGCGGCGTTCCATCGCGTCGAGGAGGTTCAGCTGCTTGTGCAGGAGCACCTGGCTGCGGCGGGCGAGGTTGACGAAGACCTCGGAGACGCCCCGGCGCAGCTCGGCCTGTTTCACGGCCGCCTCGACAGCGGATCGGTGCAGTGTGTTCAGGGCCTGGCCGACCTGGCCGATCTCGTCCTTGTCGTATTCGAGACGAGGGGCCTCGGTCTCCACGTCGATCTCCTCGCCGACGGCGAGGCGCCGCATCACGCCGGGCAACCGCACACCGGACGCCTCGTGCGCTTCCAGGCGCAGTCGGCGCAGGTCGCGTACGAGGCCCCGGCCGACGCGGAGCGAGACGACGACGGAGACGATGACGGCGACCAGGCCGAGTACGCCGCCGACACCGGCCCGGACGAACACCTGGACGGCGACGGGGCGGGCGCGGTTCCGGTAGCGGTCGGCGGCCGCGGTGTCGCGGTCGACGAGGTCGCTCAGGACCTGCCCGGCGCCGGCGTTCCAGTTGTCCGCCGTGACGCCTTTGGGGGTGCCGGGCGCGCCGTCGACCAGGGCGGTCTCGGCCATGCGCAGTCGGCTGGTGTCGGCGCTCTGCCAGAAGCGCTGATACCGGGAGCGGTCGTCGTCGGGCAGGAGCGCCAGATGGGTGTCGTAGAGAAGGCGCCGCTGGGCGACGAGGTCACCGATCTGGCGCAGTTCCTCGCGGGTGAACCGGTCGGCGACGAGCCCTGAGGCGACCAGTGCGTCCTCCTGGGACAGCAGGTCGCGCGCCTGCATGAGTCCGACCAGGGCGCGGCCCTGACGTTCCACCTTGGCGTCGTCGAGCGCGGTCAGGTCGCGCAGGAAGGAGTAGGCGGGCGCGATGAGCCGGTTGTAGAAGTCGAGGGCCTGGGCGCGCGTGACTGTGCCTTGGTCGACGTTGCGGCGCAGGGACGCGATGCCGCCGAACCCTTCGACGGCGGTGTCCAGGGCGGTCCGTGCGGACGTGGTCAGGTCGCCGCGCAGATCGGAGTCGCGTGCCTTGTCCTCGACGCGCGCCATCTGCTTGTCGGCCCTGGCGCGCTCGGCCCGCAGCACCGACTGGGCGTCGGAGGCCCGGGGGTCGGCGAGGTAGACGAGGGTCTGGCGGCGTTCTTCCTGCAGCGCGCGGCCGGTGTCGATCAGCGGGTTGCCGACCTCGTCCGCGACTTCTCCGGCCGAGACCAGTCGCAGGGCGTCACGTCCTGTGATGACCGACGCGAACGCCCAGATGGAGGTCAGGGACACCAGCGGTACCACCAGCAGCGCCACGATCTTCCGGCGGATGGACTTCCCGCGAAAGCGCATGGCCTCCCCCTGATCGACCCCCTGTGGCGAGGGGCACACATGTGCGTCAACAAACGGCGCGAGCCTACTACTGACACACGGGCAACTCGAAGGCCTGTCCGGATGCGGTCTCGGCCAAGTGGAGGACGCGGTACCGGAGTTGTCCGGGCATTGCGGTAGATGCCACCCCGCGATCAATGCCGCGTTCGCCACCACTGCGCGCCGCGCCCGCGCGCGCAGTTGACCGGAATTCGCCCCTCGCCCCCATATCCACGTGCTCACCTCGCCCATCGCGCCACGCGCCGACTCGACCGGATGACGCGGCCAAGTCGGGGAATCTTCCGGGGCGTTCGCTCGTCCTACTCCACAGGGGGTGCGCGAGGCGACGCTCCGGGGTCGAACGGATGGCGTAAAGCGCCGCAATCCGGGCATCCAATGGGCAGGGTCGGCCGACGGTCGCGGTGGCGGCCCAGAGCAAGTGGCTCGGCGGTCGGGTAGCGGTGGGGAGTGGAGTGGCGATGGGCACGACGGGACGACGAGAGTTGTGGGTGGAGGAGCCCGCGGCGCGGCGCCGCATGCCGGACCCGGTGCGGACGGCGGCGGTCCGGGCGGTCCTCATCGTCGCGTTCACGCTCATACAGGCGGTCGTCGCGGTCCTGTGCACGCTCGCCGACTCCTGGCTGGCGTTCCCGATGGTTCTGACCAGCGTCGGCAGCACCGTCGTGGCGACCTGGGGCGTGCTCGACGTCTGGGTCACCCGTCAGGTGTGGAACCAGCGCAACGGCGTGGTGTCCGTTCCGGCCAGCACCGCCCGCCGACTGCGCAGAGAGCGGCGGGCGGCGCGGCGCGCGGCACGGAACACGCGCCGCGCGCCGCGCGCCGGAGGACATACGTGGCCGGGGCGGCGCCGGGGCCGGGCGGGCCAGTTGACGCATCCTTGAGAGTCAGCTGGCCGGCCGTGGCCGCCGCGTGTCTCAGTCGGCCTGTTCCGCGGGCTCCGCGGGCCTCTTGAACATCCGCGTCGCGGTGATCTCGCCGTGCACCGTCTCACCCTCCGGCTCCTGCTGGGGCAGTCCCGGGCGCAGATGCTCCTCGACGCTGATGTACTTCAGGCCGGCCCTGAGGTCCGCGTCGTTGCGCAAGCGGATGACGAGCGGGAACTCGGCAAGGGCGGTGGTGTCGAAGAGACCTGTGGTGTAGAGGAGCTGGACACCCAGCGCGTCGGCGACGGCACGCTGGAGTTCGAGCAGGTAGGTGGCGTTGGCGCGGCCGATGGGGTTGTCGAGGAAGAGCGTGCCCGCGTGGCGGTGCTTGTCCCGGCCCCGGTCGTTGGAGCGGAGCGCTGCCATCGTGCAGTACAGCGCGATGGCGGCGGTGAGCAGTTGGCCGCCGGAGAAGACATCGCCCATCTGTCCGACCGGCACCCGCTCCGCGCGCAGCACCGCGTCCGGCTTGAGGATCTCGACCTCGACACCCTTGGGCCCCAGGGCGGCGGCGACTCCGCGCAGCAGCAGGGACATGCCGTCGCGCCGCAGGTCGGAGTTCTTCTTCACGGCCGCGCGGGTGGCGTCGTCGATGACCTCGCCGAGCCGCTCGGTGAGGGTCGCCTGATCGGGCTCTTCGAAGCGGATGCGCAAGAACTCCTGCCCGGACCACTCACCGAGCCCTTCGGGAAGCCGTGAGAGGCGCTGCGCGGAGCGGAGGGTGGCCAGGGACGCCTCGACGAGACCGCGCAGACGGTCCACGATCGAGTCCCTGTTGCGCTCCAGCTGCTTCAGCTCGTCGGTCAGGACACGCAGCCGGGGGGCGAACGCGTCCGCCCACTTCTGGGCGTGTTCGGGAAGGGCGGCCGCGGGCAGCTCGCGGATCTGCTGCCGGGCCGGGGTGCGCACCTGCTCGTACCGTGTGGAGTTGGCGTGTCGTACGAGGATGTCGCTCGCCTCGCGCACGGCGGCCTCCGCCGCGGAGAGGTCGGCGGCGCAGCCGCGCAGCGAGCGGCGGGCCTCGGCGGCGGCCCTGCGGGCCTCCTCCAGGGTGCCGGGGTGGGGCTCCGGTTCCTCCTGGGTCTCGCCGTCGGTGTGCTCGCGCAGCAGATCGCGCAGGAGCGCGGCCGTCTCGTCGAAGCCTCCCGCCCCGTCCTCGGCGGCGCGGTGTGCCTCCAGCAGCTCCGCGTGGACGGTGCGCGCGGTGGCGAGCGCCTCGGCGTGGGCCGCGAGTTCGGCCGTTGCGGTGCGCAGCAGGGCCTGGGCGTGTTCGGTGTCGGACGGCACGAGGTCGTCGGGCAGTTCGGTGTGCGCTTCGCCCTCCTCGGGCGCGTGCCGCTCGGCCTCGCCTCGCAGACGGCCGAGCTGCTCGCTGGCGGCGGAGGCCCGGGTCTCCAGGAGCTGTACGTGTTCCTCGGCGCGGGCCGCGGCCGCCTGGCGGGACGGGCCGTCGGAGCCTTCGGGCGATTCGAGCAGCTGCGCGGCGCGCGTGCGGACCTTGTTGCTGAGCCGGTCGAGCGCGGCGAGGGCGGCGGACTCGTCGCTCTCGGCGCGGGCCTGCTCAGCGCGGAGATCGGCGCCGACTCCCACCTTCTCGTAGACCTGGGAGGCTGCGCGGTATGCCTCACGCAGCGCGGGCAGCGACGCCCTGGGGGCCTCGGCCCCCAAGGCGTCGTCCAGGTCGTCGGGGGCCCCGGCGATCTCGGCGCGCTCGGCGCGCAGCGTCCGGGCGGTGCGCCG
The DNA here is from genome assembly GCF_026274175.1 of Streptomyces beihaiensis. Classification (GTDB taxonomy): domain Bacteria; phylum Actinomycetota; class Actinomycetes; order Streptomycetales; family Streptomycetaceae; genus Streptomyces; species Streptomyces beihaiensis. The sequence goes on along the minus strand of NZ_JAPHNL010000338.1, from coordinate 537 downwards.
GGCGTCGTCGGCTGAGCGCTGGGCGGCGCGGCGGTCCTCGTCGGCGGCGCGGGCCTGCTCCACGCAGGTCTGGGCACGGGCCTCCGACTCGGCGGCCTCGTCGGCCAGTTCCCGCACCTTGGCCTGCCAGCCGGAACGTTCGCGCAGCCGGTGGGCGAGGCCGGCGAGCACGTCGGCGGCGCGGCGGGCCTTCTGCGCGGCCTCCTGCCGCTCGTCGCGCACCCTGGTCGCTTCGGCGGCGGCCTCCTCGGCCTCGGCGCGGGCGGTTCGGGCCTCGGCGAGCTCGGCCTCGGCCTCCTCGGCGAAGGTGCGGGCCTCGGCTGCCGCGGCCGCCAGTTCGGCGAGGCGGCCTTCCGGACAGCCTGAGCGCCAGGAGGCCAGGCGGGCGGCCAGTTCCCGGTCCTTCGCGAGGCGAGCGGCGAGCGCCCGGATCTCTTCGTCGCGGCGGGCCGCGCGTTCGCGCAACGCCTGCCGTTCCTCGTCGGCGGCGTGCTCGTCGTGCATGGCCGGGTTCGGCGGCACGAGGAACACGGCCAT
>NZ_JAPHNL010000337.1 GCF_026274175.1 Streptomyces beihaiensis | reverse complement strand
GCCCTGTGGGAACAGGACACCACCCCCGCCGGCTTCACCTGGGTGGCGGCCGACGCCGCCGACGACAACGTCCTCGCCTTCCTCCGCCACCCCGCCACCGACGGCGCCCCACCCCTGCTCTCCGTCTCCAACTTCTCCCCGGTCGTCCGCCACCACTACCGCCTCGACCTGCCGCCGACCACCGAGACCACCACCAGCACCGGCGCCACCACCAGCACCACCACCGGCACCGGCACCGGCACCGGCACCGACATCCCCGTATGGCAGGAGGTCCTCAACACCGACGAGGCCCGCTACGGCGGCGGTGACGTACGCAACCCGGCCCCGATCAAGACGACGGAATCGGGCATCCACCTCACGCTGCCACCGCTGGCGACGGTGTGGCTCAAGCCGTGACCGCGCGGCGCAGCGCCTCGGGCAGCACCCCGCCGTGCAGCACGCCGAGCCGCTGCGTGGCACGGGTCAGCGCCACGTACAGGTCGCTCACCCCGAACTCCCCCGGCTCGACGACCAGCACCGAGTCGAACTCGAGGCCCTTGGCCTGGCGCGGGTCGAGCAGGACGACGCGGTGCGTGAGGTCCGGCTCGGCGCCCGCCACGATCCCGTCGAGCCGCGCGGCCAGCGCCCCGTGCAGGCGGCGCGGCGCGATCACGGCGAGCCGCCCCTCCTCGGGCGTCTCGGCCTTCGCGGCGTCGGCCACGGCGGCGGCGAGGTCGCCGGTGACCTCGCGCACCCACGGCCGTTCGCCGGTGGAGCGTACGGACGACGGCGGCTCGAAGCCGGGCCGCTCCGCGCGGACGACCGCCGCCGCGAGGTCCATGATCTCGGACGGCGTACGGTAGTTGACGCCGAGCCGGGTGTGCTCGAAGCGGTCCTCGACGTACGGGGCGAGGATCTCGTCCCAGGACCCGACCCCAGCCTCCTCCGCGGTCTGCGCGGGGTCGCCGACCAGCGTCATGGACCGGGTCGGCGAGCGCCGCATCAGCAACCGCCACGCCATCGGGCTCAACTCCTGCGCCTCGTCCACGATGATGTGGCCGAACGCCCAGGTACGGTCGGCGGCGGCACGCTCGGCGGCGCTGCGGTGGTCGGCCTCCTCCTGCCGCTCGGCCATCCGCTCCGCGTCGACGATGTCGTGCGCGGCGAGGATCTCGGACTCGGTGTCCTCGAACTCGTACGTCTCCGAGCCGCGCGACAGGTCGAGCACGCCCTGCGCGTACGCGATCCGCTCCTGCCGTTCGGCATCGGCGGCGGCGCGCTCGGCGCTGTCGTCGTACCCGAGCAGCTCGGCGGCCTCGTCGAGCAGCGGCACGTCGGCCGGCGTCCAGTCGTCGGGGCCGGTGACGGGTCGGCGGACCGCCCGCACGTCCGCGTCCGACAGGTGGTCGGGAAGGTGTACCGGCTCGGCCAGGTACTCCGCGACGAACGTCTCGGGCGTGAGCGTGGGCCACAGCTCCTCGATCGCGGCGTGCACCTCGGAGCTGGCGGCCACGCCCTTGGCGAGCTGCGCGATGTCGTCGGGTCCGAGGAAGTTCGGGCCGCCGTACGGGTCGGCGCCGATCCGCTCGGTGAGCTGCTCGGTGAGCGCGTCGAGGATGCGGAACGCGAAGTGCGGGCGCGCCAGGTTGTGCGGCAGCAGGGTGTCGCGGGCCGCCTGCCGGGCCTCGTAGGCGGTCTCCCAGTCGATGATCAGGTCGCCGTCGTCGTGCGGGATGACCAGCGGGGCGCCGGGCTCGGGAAGCTGCTGCCGGTCGCGCAGGGCGAGCGCGAGCGCGTCGGCCATGTCGGCGGACCCCTTCACGGCGGCGGCACGCGGCGTGTCCCGGGCGGTGGCCTTGATGCCCGGGTAGAGCTCGCCGACCGTCGAGAGCAGCACCCCGGTCTCGCCGAGCGCGGGCAGCACCTCCGAGATGTAGGAGAGGAAGGCCGGGTTGGGGCCGACGATCAGTACGGCCCGCTTGGCGAGCAGCTCCCGGTGCTCGTAGAGCAGGAAGGCGGCGCGGTGCAGGGCGACGGCGGTCTTGCCGGTGCCGGGGCCGCCCTCGACGACGAGCACACCGCGGTGGTCGTGGCGGATGATGCGGTCCTGCTCCGCCTGGATGGTCTGCACGATGTCGCCCATGCGGCCGGTGCGGGCCGAGTTGAGGGCGGCGAGCAGCACGGCGTCGCCGCTGGGGTCCTCGAAGCCGGTGCGCTCGGCGTCACCGAGGTCGAGGATCTCGTCGTGGAGTTCGGTGACGGTGCGGCCCTCGGTGGTGATGTGGCGGCGCCTGCGCAGGCCCATCGGTGTGTGGCCGGTGGCGAGGTAGAAGGGGCGGGCGACCGGGGCCCGCCAGTCGATCAGGATCGGGGTGTGCTCGGTGTCGTCCTCGCGAATTCCGATGCGGCCGATGTGGTGGTGCACGCCGCCCGTCAGGTCGATCCGGCCGAAGCAGAGCGAACCGTCCACCGCGTTGAGCGCGGCGAGCAGTCCGCTCCGCTCGGCGACCAGCACATCCCGTTCGAGGCGGGCCTGCAGGCCGGTCCCGACCGGCGCCAGGGCGCCCGTGACCGACTCGGCGGCGTCGCCGCGCAGCGCGTCCACGCGCGCGTAGAGACGGTCGATGAATTCCTGTTCCTCGCGCAGTTCTTTTTGTGAGTCTTTCTGGGACGTGACGGATTCCCGGCTTGACAAAACTGCTCCCTGCCCGGTACGGTGTATTTAGTTGGCCCCCAGCGAGGGGCCTTTTCTGTGGGCACACAGAAACATTGAATATACCCCGGGCAGGGCGGAATTCCAATCGCGGGATATCGCTATATGGTCCCCGCCAGTTCTTCGAGCAGTCGCCGCTTGGGGCGGGCCCCGACCCGTGACCACACCGGCTCGCCACCCTTGAACACCATCAGTGTCGGCATCGACAGCACCCCGTACTTCACGGCGGTCTCCGGGTTGGCGTCCACGTCGATCGCCACGACGTCGAGCCGCTCCCGCTCCTCCTCGGCAATGGCCCTCAGTACGGGGGCCAGCTGCTTGCAGGGCCCGCACCACTCGGCCGTGAACTCCACGAGCACCGGCCTGGCGGCCTTCACGACCTGCTCGTCGAAGTCTGCTTCGGTAATTTCCCGCATGATCACTCCCGTGATTGTGGCTGTAGTTCGCAAAGCGGCCCGGTCTCCTGGTCGGCCAGCGCCGTCATGGCTTGCTCGGCGCGCGCGAGCTGCTCGCCGACCTTCTCCCGCACGGCGGTCAACTCCCCGATCAGCGCATCGAGTTCGGTGAGCTTGCTGCGGTACACGGCGAGCGACGCCGGGCAAGAGTCGCCCTCCGGGTGACCGGCGCGCAGGCACTCGACGAACGGCCGGGTCTCCTCCAGCTCGAACCCGAAGTCCTGGAGCGTGCGGATCTGCCGCAGCGCCCGCAGATCGGACTCGTCGTACGTGCGGTACCCGTGCTCGTCGCGCCGCGCGGGCAGCAGCCCGCGCGACTCGTAGTACCTGAGCGTCCGCGTGGTGGTACCGGCGCGGTCCGCGAGCTCTCCGATGCGCATGTCCACGACCGTAGCCCTTGACGCCGACGTCAAGGCCAGCGGCGAGGTCACGAGCGCAGATGCGGGGCGGGGGCGGGGGCGGTGCCCGCGAGGTGCGGGACTGCGTACGAGTGCGGGTGCGAGTGCGGCCAGCGGGAGCGCGTGCGAGTGCGAGTGCAGGTGAGGGTACGGGTGCGGGAGCGCGTACGGGTGCGGCAGCGCGTACGGGTGCGGCAGCGCGTACGGGCGCGGGAGCGGGTACGGGCGCGGGAGCGGGTACGGGAGCGGTGCGGGTGCGGGTGCGGGTGCGGGAGCGCGTGCGGGTTCCGGTGCGGAATACGGGGTGGGCCCCGGGCACTTGCATCAGACACTCGGCCCAGAAACGCTCACCCTCCGGGAGGACCCGTGTCCGCGCTCTCCGTCCGCTACGTCGGCGGCCCCACGTCCGTCATGGAGCTCGGCGGTCTCCGCCTGCTCACCGATCCGACCTTTGACGGTCCGGGTGAGTATCCGGTCGGCTCCCGGACGCTGGCGAAGACGGCCGGTCCGGCCGTGGCGGCGGACGAGATCGGCCCGACGGACGCCGTACTGCTCTCGCACGACCAGCATCCGGACAACTTGGACACTGCGGGCCGCGCCCACCTCGCCGACGCCCCGCTCGTCCTGTCCACCGCCTCCGCCCGCGAACGGCTCGGTGACGCCGTCACCGCCCTCCCCACCTGGCAGCACGTGGAGCTGGCACGGCCCGGCGGCGGGACCCTGCGGGTCACCGCCGTACCCGCGCTGCACGGCCCCGAGGGCAGCGAACCGCTGGTCGGCGAGGTGACCGGCTTCGTCCTGTCCGGGGACGGCCTGCCCACGGTCTACGTCTCCGGGGACAACGCCTCCCTGGACCGTGTCCGGCAGACCGCCGCCCGGTTCCCCGCGATCGACGTCGCCCTTCTCTTCGCCGGCGCGGCCCGCACCCCGCTCGTCCCCGACGCCCCGCTCACCCTCACCAGCGCGGACGCGGCCCGCGCCGCCGAGATCCTCGGCGCCCGCCACGTGGTGCCGCTGCACTTCGAGCACTGGGCCCACTTCACCCAGGACGGCACCACACTGGAGGAAGCGTTCGCTCAGGCCGGGCTGAGCGAACGCCTACACCTGCTGAAGCCCGGCGCGACCTTCACGCTCTGACCGTGGCCTTGGCCTTGGCCGTGGCCGTGGCCGTGGCCTTGGCCTTGGCCGCGCCGTGGCCTTGGCGGCGGCGCCCCTCTGCGTCTCACGGCCAGTCGACCATCCCCGTGAACACCAGATACGTCGCCGCCACCGCGAACGGCGCCACCACCGCGAAGCCCACCCGCCGGGCCGCATACCGCTCCTGCCACGGCAGCAGCCACGCCGTGGCGAGGACGAGCAGCGACACCGTCAGGCCCCACCCGAAGACGGTGTGCGCCCGCTCGAAGCTCGCCTCGAACCGCGCCGCCTGCCCACCCGTGCACGCGTCACAGGCCATGGGCGCGAGCCCGGCGGCGACCAACGCGAACAGGACCCCCGGCAAGGTCACCAGACTGGACAGCAGCGGCACCGCCCAGTGGCGGGCGCGGCGGCCGTGGACCCGAGGGGCACCGCCCCGCCGTACGGACGCTGATGCGGACTCGCATGCGGATACGGACTCAGATGCGGATGCGGATGGGGACGCGGCGGGTTCTGCTGGCATGTCCCTCACCCAACTCGACGTGCAGCCACAGGACATGAGCGCTCGTACTCAGATCATGTGCGGTTAGCTACGCACTCCCCTCCGGCTGTCCCGCGAACGTGACGTTGGCCGTGTCCACGACCGACGCCGTCCGACCCGGCGCGCTCTGGTACCGCCAGTACAGGTTGGTGTGCGCTGTCACCGACTCCGGTGCCGGCGCGCCGTACGCCGTCAGGTCCTCTGTGGTGTGCGCGTCCCCGACCAGCGTCACGTCGTAACCCCGCACGAACCCGCCGTGGATCGTCGAGCGAATGCACGCGTCGGTCTGGGCTCCGGCGACGACGATGCGGCCGACACCGCGCTCCGCGAGGACCGCCTCCAGGTCCGTGGCCTCGAACGAGTCGCCGTACGACTTGGGGATCAGCGGCTCCCCTTGCCGCCGTACGAGTTCGGGAACGTACTGCCAGGGCTCGCTCCCCGGCTTCAGCTCGTCGTCGGAGTGCTGCACCCAGACCACGGCGATGTTCTCCGCCCGCGCCTTCTCGACGAGCGTGCCGACGTTCGCGATGACCTCGTCCCGGCGCGGTGCCCCCTCCATCACTCCGTTCTGCACGTCGACGACGAGCAGCGCCGCGTTCGGCCGGTCGGGGAGAGTCGTCATGGCTGCCTCCTGGGTGTGCGCGGGTCGGCCCTGTGCCGACGGTTGCCCACAGTAGGACGCCCCACTGACAACGGGCTCAGGACGACAGATGCCGAAGGTTCTGGCACGCTGCGCGGATGCCTCCTGCGACTGTCCCCACCTCTTCCTCCGCATCCACCGCCCCCTCCGACTCCTCCGACCCCTCCGCCCCCTCTACAGCCTCATCCGTTTCCGCGGCCGCATCCGGCACCTGGCTGTTCGGCGGGGAGCTTCCCGTCCACCGCATCGGCTTCGGTGCGATGCGGCTGCCCGGACGGATCGCCTTCGACAACTCCAGCGTCTCCGACCGCGCGCGGTCGATCCGCGCCCTGCGTCGCGCCGTCGAGCTCGGCGTCAACCACATCGACACGGCCGCCTTCTACTTCTCCGCGCTGCGCTCGGCCAACGAACTGATCAACGCGGCGCTGGCCCCCTACCCCGACGACCTGGTCATCGTCACCAAGGTCGGCCCGCGCCGCGACCGCGCGGGCGCATGGGCGGACTGGGCCCGCCCCGACGAGCTGCGCGGCGACGTCGAGGAGAACCTCCGCCAGCTCGGCCGCGACCACCTGGACGTGGTCAACATGCGCATGAATGCCCGTACGTCTCCGCGGATCGCCGAGTACGTGGGGGCGCTCGGGGAACTGCGCACCGCCGGTCTGATCCGGCACATCGGCGTCTCGGACGTGGACGCGGAACGGCTCGCCGAGGCCCAGCGGGAGGCGCCGATCGTGAGCGTACAGAACAGGTACGGGCTCGGCACCGTCCGCGAGGGCGACGCCGAACTCCTGCGCAGTTGCGGCGAACAGGGCATCGCCTTCGTCCCGTTCTTCAGCGTCGCGGGACGCGGCGGCCATGCCGGCGCGACACAGACCGCCGAGGCCCCGGCCCTCCGCGAGATCGCCGCGGCGCACGGCGCCTCGCCCGCCCAGATTCGCCTTGCCTGGACCCTCCACCAGGGCCCCAACGTCCTGGCCATCCCCGGCACCGGCGACCCCGCGCACGTCACCGAGAACGTGGCGGCGGGAGCGCTGCGGCTCACGGACGACGAGTTGCGCGCGCTCGACGCGGCCTGAAGCCCGGGCGGGCCGGAAGCCAGGAGCCAGTGTCCCCGTTCCGCGATACTGAGGCCATGGAGCAGAAGCAGCCGGCAGCGGCGCCGGAACTTCGCGGGGACAAGGTCACGCTGCGGCCCGTCACCGCGGACGACACCGCCGTACTGGAGCGCATCGTCCGCGAGCCCGAGGTCGCGGCGTGGTGGTCGCCGCCGGACGACTTCGACGACATGCTCGCCGTCCTGCTGGACGGCGAGGTCGTCGGAGCGATCCAGTACACCGAAGAGAACGAGCCGGAGTACCGCCATGCCGGTATCGACATCTTCCTGACGGCACGGCACCACGGGCGCGGCCTCGGTACCGACGCCGTACGCACCCTCGCCCGCTGGCTGGTCCGCGAACGCGGCCATCACCGGCTGACGATCGACCCGGCCGCCGACAACACCGTGGCCATCCGCAGCTACGCCAAGGTCGGCTTCCGGCCCGTGGGCGTCCTGCGCAAGTACTGGCGCGACCACCGGACAGGCGTCTGGCGGGACGGACTCCTCATGGACCTGCTCGCCGAAGAACTGACCTGACCCGGGGCCGGGCCCGAGCCCGGGCCCAGGCCCAGGCCGACAACCGCCTGTCCCGCCTGCCCCCTGAAACTCAGCCTTGCTGTTGCTTGTCCGTGGCGGGCAGTGCTCCGGAGCAGGTGGCGCGGCCGTAGGTGCCGGTGGCGGTGGAGCTTTGGACGTGGTGGCCGCGGATGGCGAGGGCGCAGTGGGCGGTGCCGCCGTGCGGGCCGAGGACGATGCTGATGAGGGGTTGTTGGCCGAGGGGGACGTGGACGGTGGTGTGCCAGGGCAGGTGGGCGTTGTGGATGACGGTTGCCTTGCCTGTCTCGTTGTGGGCCTGGTAGGTGAGGTCGGCGGTGCCGGTGCCGGTGACGTCGTAAGTGACGGGGGCGGTGGGGGCGGCGCGGTGTGACGCCTTTTCGTCACTGTTGCCGCTGGTGTTGAGGACGCCGTAGAGGACCAGCCCGGCGCATGCGGCCAGGACGACGCCTGCGGCGATGAAGCCCGCGCGGTCGGGACGGCGGAGCCTGCCGGCCCCCTTCGCCGAGCCTGCCGCCGAGTCCTTCGCCGGATCCTTCGCCGGGTCCTTCGGGGCTTGGGCCGGCTCCTGCGCGACTTCCGTCGAGCTCTTCTCCACCATGGAATTTCCTTTACCTGAACGACCCTGGGCTGTGTGACCCCTCGGCTGTGGGACGGCTTCTTTTACGCGATGGCCGGGTGCGGGCGCAAGCGGGCGGACATTCCGGGCGCCGATATCCGGCGTTCTGTGAACTGTCGGGAATAAGAGTTCGCTTGACGTGGCGTCAGCCGAGTGATTAGAAACCGCGACGCCGTTGCGTCCGGCCGCCTCGTGCTGCGTCCGGGCGGACGTCTTCGGTCTGCGTTGAGTTCAACGACCGTTCAGCGACTCAGCGTTTATGACGTCTCAGAGAAGGAAATGGTTGCGGTGAAACACAGAGTGGGCAGGCTGATGGCTTGTCTGGTGGTGGCCGCGGTGACGAGTACCGCGCTGCCCCAGGCCGCCTACGCCACTGCCACATCGGAATCCCACGACAGTGGCGGCAAGTCAATTGTCGACACCGTCAAGGGATGGTTCACAGACAGCGGCGGCAAGCCGCATATCAAACCCCCGTCGCACAGCAGTCTCGGAGTGGCCGACCGGCAGAAACTGCCGAAGGGAAAGAAGACCCCGAAGGCCCATCGGGTGCGTGAGCTGAAGAGCCGCCGTACTCCGAGCGCGCGTTTTTGGCAGTTGTCGGACGGCCGTGTCCAGGCCGAACTGTCCGCGCAGCCGACCGCTTACCGGGATGCGAAGTCGACGTCGTGGAAGAGTATCGACACGGCCGTCCACGCCTCGAAGACGAAGGGCTTCTCCTTCGCCAACACCACCAATGACGGGCAGAGTTGGTTCGGTTCGGACACGAGCCGGCTGGTGCGGTTCAAGGCGCCGGACGGCCGTTCGGTCACCCTGGGCCTGGACGGCGCCGGAAAGCACCTCACCCCGACGGTGAAGGGTTCGACGGTCACCTACCAGGACCGGGCGCACGGCGCGGACATCTCCTACGGTGTCGGCCGTGGCCGGGTGAAGGAGAACATCACCCTCGCCCACCGGCCGAGTGGCCCGCTGAAGTTCACGTTCACGCTGCACACGGCCGGGCTGGTGCCGAAGGCGCGCAAGGACGGTTCGATCGCGCTGTTCGGGGAGCTGCCGAACACGCCGGTGATGGTGATCCCGGCGCCCTTCATGACGGACGCGAAGAAGAACTCGACGGTCTTCGGCAAGACCTACACCTCGAAGGTCTCGCAGAAGCTGACCCGCGACCGCAAGTCGAAGGCGTGGAAGATCACGGTCGCGCCGGATGCGAAGTGGCTGGCGGCGAAGGCCCGCCGGTATCCGGTGGTGATCGACCCGACGATCACGATCGCGCCGTCGCCCACGGATTCGCAGGACGCGATGGTCCTCTCCGACCAGGCGTCGACGAACTTCAACTCGTCGTGGAAGCTGGCGGTCGGCCGCACGAGCACGGGCACGGCCCGTTCGCTGATCAAGTTCCCGCTCAGCGAGATCCCTTCGGGCACGAAGATCTCCTCGGCGCGTCTGGAGATGTACTACGACCAGACGCACACCACCAACGCCAACGATGTCACCATCGGCGCCTACCGGGCGACCGGGGCGTGGGACGAGTCGACGGCGACCTGGTCCAACACCAGCGGCCTGGTGGGTGAGCAGTCCGGCACCAGCGTGCAGGTCGACGACGGCGACGCGGGCACCACGGCCGCGACGGGCACCTGGCCCGCCTCCACCTCGACGCTGACGCAGTACGCCATCGGCGGCGACTACCACTACAACAAGGACAGCGTCGCCGGGGACACCTACACCTGGCAGCCCAAGCTGCCGGAGTCGGACTCCTACCGGGTCGACGTGCACTACGTGCCCGCCTCCGACCGGGCGACGAACGCGCCGTTCACCGTGACCGGCAGCACGGGGGCGACCACGTACACGGTGGATGAGTCCGCGGGCTCGGGCGGCGTGTGGACGTCGTTGAACGGCGGCAACAAGATCGCCTTCGACCAGGGCACGGCCGGCAAGGTCGTCCTGGGCGACGGCCCCGCCTCGACCTCGACAGCAGTGATCGCGGACGCCGTGCGCTGGGTCAACCCGGCCACCATCGTCAAGCACACCGGCGAGTACAACCTGTGGCACAAGTTCCCGGTGACCGACACCGTCCAGAAGTGGCTCGACGGCACCGACGCCAACTACGGGTTCGTCCTCAAGGGCACCGACGAGTCCTCCACGGGTCCGCTGGGCGGTCCGCGTTACGAGGCCGGTGACGGCTCCTACGGCGGCGAGACGTCGACGATCCCGCGCCTGACCGTCACCTACGGTGCGGTCGGCACGGCGCTGGACTCCCCGACGGTGATCCACTCCACCGGCCCGGAGCTGCACTGGCCCGCCTACAAGAACACCAGCGGCGATCCGGGCCTGGACATCTCCCAGTACGAGCTGTACCGCTCCACGCAGCAGGCCTTCAACCCCTCCCCCGCCACCCTCGTCGCCCCCATCGGCGCGACCGCGACCGCCTACACGGACACCACGGCCACCCCGACACCGGACTCCTCGACAGCCGAGATCGGACGCTCGTACTACTACCAGATCGCGGTCCGCACGAAGAACGGCCAGCTACTGGGCTCACCCACCCGCATCGTGGGCGTCCCGAAGGCCGGGCGCACGATGCGGCTGCTCCAGGGCACCACGGCCGTCAAGGACACGACGCTGTCCTCCGGCCAGCCCACCACCAACGAAGACGCGATCCAGTCCTACGGCATCGGGCAGAAGTGGCTGGAGGTCGGCAACAACTCCACCACCTACGGCAAAGCCCGCGCGGCTCTGCACTTCGACACCTCCGCCATCCCCAGCTCGGCGACGGTCCTGGAATCCCGTCTGTTCATGTGGGGCGCGGAGACGACCTACAGCTCCAGCGGCGCCATCTACGAACTCCACGGCCTGAACAAGAACTTCGGGGAAACCACGGCCACGTGGAACAACTCCGACACGGGTACGGCATGGTCCACGCCGGGTGGTGACTACTCGGCCACCGTCTCCGACACCGTCGGCTCCGTCCACGACGTGGGCCGCCACTGGTGGGACGCCACCTCTCTCACCCAGGGCTGGATCACCAGCCCCACCACCAACCACGGCGCGCTGGTCAAACTCAGCGACGAATCGGCCACCGGAGCCCAGGAACGCACCCTGTTCCTGTCCTCGGAGGCCTCCGACCCCCAGCTCGGCCCGCTCCTGCGCGTCATCTACGTCGACTCCACCACCACCGACACCTACTACGCGCCGACCACGCCACAGCGGATGACGCCGAACTCCACCTACACCGTGGACTTCACCGTCACCAACACCACCAACAGCGCGTGGGCGTCGGGCGAGCGGGAACTGTCCTACACCTGGAAGCTCCCCGACGGCACGGACGTCACCACGGGCGGCAACCAGCTCAACACCGCGATACCCGCGCTGAATCCGGGCGAGTCGGCGACGATCCAGGCCCAGGTGGCCACACCGATCAACTCCGACTCCGGCAGCAAACGCACCGACTACGTCCTGGGCTGGGACGTCAAGAAGGTCTCCGACGGCACCTGGCTCTCCGCGACCAATCCCACCATCGCGCCGCTCAAGCAGAACGTGGCCGTGGAGGACCCCACCTCCAACACCCTGGGCCTGGAGAAGTTCTACTCCTACACCGGGACCGGCACCGGTGCCGGCTCCTCGGTGATGAACAACCTGGCCTCCGGCAACAGCGTGTGGACGTACAACGCGTTCTCCAACCCCGGCCGTGGTCTGGGAACGTTCGGCCGGTTCTCCTACAACTCCCTCGACACCTCCGACACGGTCTCGGGTGCGGGCTGGTCGATGCAGCTGGCCGGACCCGTCCGCCTCGGCGCACCACTCCAATTCCATCCCAAGCCGAACCCGACCGAGATCCGCCTCACCGACGGTGACGGCACCACCCACGTCTTCACCTGGGACTCCACCAACAGCGTGTGGAAGGCCCCGGCCGGTGTGCACTACCAGCTCACCGAGAAGGCCAACCTGTCCTGCACCCCGGACAAGGACCCCGTCCCCGACGCATGGACCATGCTGCGCCCCGACGGCACCCGCTTCTACTTCGGCTGCGACGGCTACCTGACGTCGATCGTCGACAAGAACGGCAACACGCAGACGTACACGTACGCCGAGCGCAAGTCCAACAACAAGCCCACCAAGTTCCTGCAGTACATCACCGACCCGGCGGGCCGCCAGTCCGTCAAGGTCGACTACTACAGGAAGGGCGACGCGTCCTACGACTACATCGACTCCACGGGCGCCAAGGTCACCGGCAGCAACCTGACCAACTCCAAGATCTACGACCACGTGAAGTCCATGACGGACATCTCCGGCCGCAAGATCTCCTTCTACTACACCACCAAGGGCCTGCTCGGACAGTTCACCGACGGCGACGGCTCCAGCCAGCCCAAGACGTTCAAGTTCACCTACGACTCCACCCAGGGCAACAAGAACGTCAAGCTCGTCGACGTCGCCGACCCGCGCGGACACAGCACCAAGCTCGCCTACTACGCCCCGCAGACCGGTGACGACCCCACCTACCACTGGTGGACCAAGACCATCACCGATCGTCTGTCGGACACGACCGGCTTCGCCTACGCGGCCGACACGGCGAACACCAAGTTCACCGACACCACGATCACCGACGCCAAGTCGCACCAGACGAGCTACGTCCTGGACGACTTCGCCCGCCCGGTCCAGACGACCGACGCCAAGTCCGAGACGACGAAGCTGTCGTGGGACGCGGACAACAACGTCACCTACCTGGAAGAGAACAACGGCGCGAAGTCGGCGTTCTGCTACGACCCCAAGACCGGCTACCCGCTGCGTGAGTGGGACGCGGAGACGACGAAGTCGTGGACCTCGTTCAACCCGACCGACTACTGCAACGCGGGCAGCTACCCGGCCGACGCCACGGCGCTGACCTACCAGACACGGGCCGACGGCTACTCGGCCGACCTGTACACCAAGACCTCACCCGAAGGGCACGTCTGGCAGTTCGGCTACGACTCGTTCGGCAACCTGACCTCGGTCACCGACCCGGACGGCACCGCCACCACCACGACCGGCGACTACACCACCACCTACGCCTACAACTCCTACGGTGAACTGACCAAGGCCACCGACGCCGACCAGCACTCCACCAGCTACTCGTCCTTCGAGGCGAACGGCTACCCGCAGACCGAGACCGACGCCCTGGGCAACGTCACCAGCACCTCCTACGACGTGCGCGGTGAGGTTCTGTCGGTCAAGGACCCGCTGGGCAAGACGGTCACGCAGACGTACGACACGTACGGCCGTCCGCTGGAGTCCAAGACGCCCAAGGATCAGGCGAACGGGGTGTACATCACCACCCCGGCACCGGTCTACGACGCCAACGACAACGTCACCCAGTCCACGGCCCCCAACGGCGCGGTCACCACGGCCGCCTTCGACGCCGCGGACCAGCTGAAGCAGGTGACGTCGCCGAAGGACCAGTCGACCGACCCCGACCGGATCACCACCTACACCTACGACAAGGTCGGCAACGAGCTGACCGTCACCTCCCCGAAGGGCAACCTGTCGGGTGCGACGGCGGGCAGCTACACCACCACCTACGCCTACGACGCCCTGAACCGTCCGGTGTCGGTGACCGACGCCGCCGGGAACGTGACGTCCACGACGTACGACAACGCCGGCAACACGGCCGAGGTGGTCGACCCGCTCAAGAACAACACCACTGACACCACCGACTTCACCTCCAAGTACACCTACGACCTGGACCACCGCGCGACCGTCGTGACGGACGCGGCGGGCCACACCAAGAAGACCGGCTACGACAAGGACGGCCGACACACCTCGTCCACGGACGAGGACGGCAACGCGACTCTCTACACCTACGACGAGCGTGGTCAGCTCACCGAGGTGCAGGTGCCGCACGACAACCCGTCCGGCACGATCACGTACGACACCACCAAGTACGCCTACGACCAGGTCGGCAACCAGACCAAGGTGTACTCGCCGCGCGCGGTGGCCGCGAACTCCACCACGGCGTTCACGGCCGAGACGCAGTACGACGAGCTGAACCGGGTCAAGGCACAGCTGTCCGCCTACGACCCCAACGACGCGACGTACAACAAGCCGTCGGAGACCGACTACTCCTACGACGCCGACAGCCGCCTGACGAAGGTTTCGGCTCCGCCGTCCGCGGGTCAGTCGATGCGCAGCGACACCTCGTACACGTACTGGGACGACGGGCAGACCCGCACGTCGAAGGACCCGTGGGACATCACCACCGCGTACGACCACGACGAGCTGGGCAACCAGACCTCGCGGACCATCACCTCGGCGGGCGGTTCCTCGTCGCGGACGATGAGCTGGACGTACTACCCGGACGGGATGATCCACACCCGTACGGACAACGGCGTCCCGGTCGGCCTCCAGGTCGACCTGGCCGACAACTCGGACGTCCAGTCCACGTCGGCGACCGGCTCCTGGCCCACCGCCACCACCGGCACCGACCACCAGGGCTACGACTACGCCACGCACGCCGCGGGCACCGGCACGGACACCTTCACCTGGAATCTGACCATCCCGCAGGACGGCACCTACCAGGTCTACGTCAAGTACCCGCAGGTCACCGGGGCGGCGACGACCGCGGCCTACACGGTCGACTACCACGGCGGTGCGGCGAGCAAGCAGGTCGACCAGACCAAGAACACCGGCACCTGGGTGTCACTCGGCTCCTACGCCTTCACAGCCGCCGACACCACCCAGGACATCACCCTGGCGCAGAACTCCGGCGGCACGGTATCTGCGGACGCGGTCAAGGTGGTCCGCGACAACAGCGCAGACACCGACAACGAGAAGACCGCGTTCACCTACTCCTACGACGCCAACGGCAACCTGACCGACCTGGCGGACGCCACACCGGGCGCCCGCTACGACGACTACGCCGCCACCTTCAACGGCATCAACCAGCTCTCCAAGCTGGACGTGAAGAAGTCCGGCACGGCCGTGCACACCACGTCGTTCAACTACGACGCGGACGGCAACACCCTCAACCGCACGCACGACGCCGCGGTCGCGTCGTTCACCTACGACACGCGGAACCTGCTGAGCCAGGTCACCAACAAGACCTCCTCCACCGACCCCAGCCCCAAGGTCACCCAGTTCACGTACACCCCCGGCGGCCAGGTGGCCACGGAGACCAAGGGCAACGGCAACGTCGTCACCTCCGGCTACTTCCTCGACGGTGCCCTCAAGCACCAGATCGAGAAGAAGTCCGACGCCACCACGACGGTCGCCGAGCACACCTACACCTACGACCCCGACGGCAACACCAGCCAGGACATCTCCAAGGTCCAGGACGCAGACAACCACGCCAACTACGACAACCGCACCCTCGACTACGCCTACACACCCCGTGACCAGGTCGCGACGGTGACCAAGACGGGCGGCGGCTCGAACGAGTCCTACGCCTACGACGACAACGGCAACACGGTCAGCCAGACCGTGAACGGCCAGACCACCACCTCGGTCTACGACCGCAACCGCCTGGCCACCACGACCGTGGCGGGCGTCGCCTCCGGCTACCACTACGACCCCTTCGGTCGCCTGGACACGGTCACCACCGCCGGCAGCGTCATCGAGCGCTACACCTACGACGGCTTCGACCACATCGCCTCCCAGCAGAAGAAGAACGGCACGTCGTTCGACAAGACCGACTTCACCTACGACCCGTTCGACCGGACGGTGTCCCAGACGGTCAACTCCGGCACGACGAACGCCATGACGACTGTCTTCGACTACCTGGCCATGTCGGGAGCGGTGACCAGCGAGACGGTCAACGGCACGGTCGACAAGACCTACCAGTACTCGCCGTGGGGCGAGCGCCTGTCCCAGGTCAAGACCAAGTCCGACGGCACGAAGGAGTCCACCTACTACACCTACGACGCCCACTCCAACGTCCAGGCCGTCACCGACGCAGGCGGTGACACCAAATCGACGTACGGCTACACCGCCTACGGCGCCGACGACACCAGCCAGGACACCGGCGTCGACAAGCCCGGCTCCACCACGAGCGACCCGTCCGACCCGTACAACGCCTACCGGTTCAACGCCGACCGGATCAACGGCTCCACGGGCACCTACAACATGGGCTTCCGCAACTACGACCCCGGACTGAACCGCTTCCTGTCCCGGGACATGTACAACGGCGCCCTGTCCGACATGGGCCTCGCCAGCGACCCGCTGACCGGCAACCGCTACGCCTTCGGCGGCGGCAACCCCATCTCCAACATCGAACTCGACGGCCACGGCTGGCTCTCCGACCTCGGCCACACCGCCCTCGACGTCGCCGGCATGGTCCCCGTCGTCGGCTCCGTAGCCGACGTCGCCAACGCCGCCTGGTACGCCGCCGACGGCGACTACCTCGACGCCGGCGTCTCCCTCGCCGGAGCCATCCCCGTCATCGGCGACGCCGCCCTCGGCGCCCGCGAAGCCATCAAGGGAGCCAAATACGCGGCCGAAGGAGCCGAAGCCCTCAAGGCCGGCGCACACGCGGCCGAAGACGTCAAGGCCGCCGTCCACGGCGGAGAGGACGTCGCAGACACCGCCAAGGCGGCCGACCACTCCACAGCCGACGCCAAGGCAGCCGAAGCAGCCGAAAAGGCAGCGGCCGCACGCAAGGCAGCACAGGAGGAGGAAAAGCAGGCCGCGGCCAACGAGGCCAAATCCGAAGCCACCGCCGAAAACGAGGCCGAAAAGGTCGCAAGCGGCACCACGTGCAGCTTCTCGCCCGACACCAAGGTTTTGACGGGCAACGGCTCCACCAAGCGCATCGACAAGATCCAGGTCGGCGACAAGGTCGAGTCGGCCGATCCCAAGACCGGCAAACTCAAGGGCTCCCGCACCGTCCAGCACGTGTGGATCAACCACGACCACGACCTGGTCGACGTCACCATCCGCACCAAGGACGGCCACACCACAACCCTCCACACCACCGCCAACCACCCCTTCTGGGACAACACCAGCCACAAATGGGTACCAGCCGGGAAACTGCACCACGGTGACACCCTCAACACCGCCAGCGGCCAGCACGCCCACGTCGTGGCCATCCACGCCACACCCGGCGCCGCCTACCGGTGGAACCTCACCATCGACGAGCTCCACACGTACTACGTGGTTGCCGACGGCGTGTCCACACTCGTCCACAACACCTGTGATGGATACGACCCTGAGTTCCCCAACATCAAGTTGGGCAACTATCGGGGGAGGTTCAACGCCTGGCTCAACAAGAACGGGTTCAAGAGGCTCCCCAAGGACTGGGACGCACACCATGCGATACCGCAAGAGTACCGGGACCATCCGGAGTTCCAGGACTTCGATTTCGACGCTCCATCCAACATGCGTGGTGTTCCAGGAAGTAGGATGGGGTCGCGTGGCGCCAACGTTCATCAGGAAATCACCAATCAGTGGAAGTGGTTCGGTGATATGAATCCGAGCGCTACGCGCGCCGAAATCGAAGATTTTGCACAGCAAATAGATAGAGGGTACGGTGCCTATTTCTGGGGAGAGGCTAAATAACTGGATCAGGTCAGTGACTGAGCTCACCGA
Organism: Streptomyces beihaiensis; assembly: GCF_026274175.1. Taxonomy (GTDB): domain Bacteria; phylum Actinomycetota; class Actinomycetes; order Streptomycetales; family Streptomycetaceae; genus Streptomyces; species Streptomyces beihaiensis. Next base: position 8,164 of record NZ_JAPHNL010000337.1, on the reverse strand, counting down.
AGAATTCGCCAGTCACTTCGAGGGAAGGTATGAATATCCGCCCGACGATCACGAGGTGATCACAGTCCCCCTTGGAGACAAGGACGAAGTTAGGCGACGCCTGGAAGCTGCAGATGTGAGTGATGATCTTGTCGATCTCTACTCGCGAGTGGAATCCGTTTCGCTGCCTGACCTGGGGAGCGGGTATTTCATTCACTCGGCCGGTGAGATGCTGGATGGGATGCGGGACGGCCAGCCGACTCGCGTCATCGGAGCAGTCGAGGACTCAATCACGGTATTCGGCTCCGATGGCGGCGGCGGGCTCTTCGCGCTCAACGCAGCCCAGGATAAGGTCTATCGCCTGAGCGGCGGGGCACTCGTCGGATCGGTATATGAGGTCGATACGTCCGGCCTAGAGATCGTTTCCGACGGCCTCTCCGCGTTTCTTAACCTCTTGCGGGAAGAGCTCAGGCAATCTGTTCAAGGAGGTTGAGTTCGACTACGGCTAATGGAAGAGAGCGGCGCCTCCTGGGGTATTCCCAGTGGGGCGCCGCTCCGCTGGTGCCACGACCTCACTTCATCCATGTCCACGCAGCACCTGTCCTGGCTCACGAGCAACAGATGATGAACGAATTCGGCGACCGAGATGACTGCGCCTCATGCGGGGCGGCGGAATCGGGGTACGGCACGCTCCTGCCGATCGACCGGGTCGCCGCCGACACCCCGTACTACTCGGGGAAACATAAACGGCACGGCATGAACGTCCAGGTTCTGACGGATCCGTTCGGACGGCTGGTGTGGGCATCGCCCGCGCTGCCGGGAACGACCCACGACCTGACCGCAGCCCGCACCCACGGGATCATCGACGCGCTGGCCCACGCGGGTCTGAAGCGGGAGTTACACCGAACGATTGGGTCTGTTCCGTAGTCGGTGGTGACGGTGCGTGCTCGCCTGTGATCATTGAGCGTGCATGATGCGAACGCGCTTGTGGGAACGGTGTTTTCAGGGTTGTCGGCGTTGGTCATCGAGGATGTGGCGGACGGTGGCGAGATAGTCCTGGTTTCGGCTAGGACCCGGGATGTTCCCGTTCCCTGTCCGCTGTGCGGGGTGGTGACGGAGAGGGTCCACGGGTATCACGGTCGGACGGTGCGGGATGTCCGGTCCTGGGCTGCAGGCGGCAAACCTTCCGAGAGCAGGTCCCCGGGCTCCTGGAGCGCCATCAGCGCCGCACCACACGTCTGACCGGCCAGCTTTCCGAGCTGGTCAAGGAGTTATGCGGCCGGGCGTCCGCCCGACTCACCCGATCTCAGGCCGTGCCCGTGTCGTACGCCTCCGCCCTGCGGCTGCTGCGGCGGGTGCCCGTGCCGGAGGTGCGGATCCCGCGAGTGATCGGGGTCGACGACTTCGCCCTGCGGCGCCGGCACAGCTACGCCACGATCATCATCAACGCCGAGACCGGTGAGCGAATCGAGGTACTGCCCGGCCGCGAAGCCGCCACTTTGGAAGCCTGGCTGCGCGGACATCCGGGCATCGAGGCCGTGTGCCGGGACGGATCGGCCACCTACGCCGAGGCGGTCCGCCGAGCCCTGCCCGACGCGGTCCAGATCAGCGACCGCTGGCACCTGTGGCACAACCTCGCCGAGGCCGTCCGCAAAGAAGTCGCCGCGCACAGCACCTGCTGGGCGAAAGCGGGCCCGCCCCCGGCCGAGGGGAGACAGGCCGCCACCACCCGCGAGCGCTGGCAGCAGATCCACGCCCTGCGCGAGCGCGGAGTCGGACTTCTGGAGTGCGCGCGCCGCCTGAACCTGGCTCTCAACACCGTCAAGCGCTACGACCGCGTCGCCGAGCCCGAGCGCCTCATCCGCGCCCCCAAGTACCGGCCCACCCTCGTGGATCCCTACCGCGATCACCTGCGCCGACGCCGGCTGGAGAACCCGGCCGTGCCCGCCACCCATCTCCTGAAGGAGATCAGGGAACTGGGCTACACCGGCAGCTCGAACCTGCTCGTCCGCTACATCAACCAGGGCCGCGTCGAGGCCGACCGGCCCGCACTCTCGCCCCGGCGCCTCGCCCGCTACCTGCTCACCCGCCCCGACCGCCTCAAGGACCACCAGCGGGAATGCGTCGAGGCCGCCCGTACCGCCTGCCACGAGATGACCGCTCTGGCCGACCTCATCCACCACTTCGCCGTGCTGCTGGATCCCGCCGACGGCAATGCCACCCTGCTGAGCACCTGGATCACCTCCGCCCAGGCCGAGGACCTGCCCCACCCGCATGCCTTCACCCGGGGCCTCGAGAAGGACCGCGCCGCAGTCGACGCCGCCCTCACCCTGCCGCACCACAACGGCGGCACCGAAGGCGTCAACAACAAAACCAAGCTGATCAAGCGCCAGATGTACGGCCGCGCGAGTTTCCTTCTCCTCCGCCACCGCATCCTCCTGGGCTGATGACACCCTCCGTCACCACCGACTACGGAACAGACCCGACCACCGTACAGACCCGCGGCAGTCAGGTACGGCTCCACGGAGGACAGCCAGATCGCGATGAAGTACCGTCAGCAAGCAGGGTTGGGCAGCGGCCAGAACGTGGCCGTCTATAGCGTCAGCCTGCCGAATGGCGACATCGCAAAGCTGGCGTTCCCCAACGCAGTGAAGGGCGCGCACTCGGAAGCGCACGCGGATGATTTCCTGGCGGAGCTCGGGTTCGCGCCCGAGGACGTCACAGGGATCTATTCCGAGCGCAACTTCTGCACTTCACTGAGGCACATGTGCCCCGGGCGAGTGGGCAAATATATGAACGCATCGCTGTCCTGGTCATTCGACAAGGGAGAGAACGCTTGGGCTGGCATTCTCAATGCAGTGCATGGGGGGTGACATGAACAAGTTGCAGGAGAGCCTCATGAATGTCTCCCGGGCAAAGAGCGAACTGTCGCACATTCTCCAGGCCGATATCGGTGACCTCGTCGTCGCCGATCGCCGGGTGGTTCCACCGGCGCAGGCTGGTGAATGGCAGCTACCAGAGACCGACCTGCGGACTCTGTCCGAGTACGGGCTGCCCGGATCCCGGGATGACGATCTGATGGGAGTCGTCGCGGGATTCCAGCCGGGCGGCGAGCCGAAGCGCGTATACGAAGGTTCCCGGTTCTATGGACTGGGTTCCTTCGGGTCCGCTCTGCTGGCCGCGCAGGAAGTCACTGGGCGCGTCTTCGCCTTCCCAGAGTTCACCGAGGTCCACCCGCAGCTACGTCACCTCATGCCAGGGGGACCGGTTCCCGTCGAGGTCAATTCCCACGTGGCCGCGCTAGTGGAATGCGCATGGCGGTGGGACTGGATGATGCCGATTCTGGCAGAGCAGGAGGTACTGGCCGGAAAGGCGGAATCGGAAGCCTGGCACGCGGCTTCGAGCCCTGAGGCACGAGCCGTACTGCCGGACTTCTACGCCCAGTGCCGTGAACTCGGCGAGCTGAGCCTGGCAGGCTTGGCGAAGTTCGACGCGGATATCGTCGGTACGGAAGAGTCCTTCTGGGCCGAGGCTGTCCTGGAGATCTGATCCGCTCCTGGTACCGCACGGAGGCCCGACAGGTTCCTGTCGGGCCTCCGCTTCTTCACAGCGACGGCAACGGGTCCACCAAGCGCATCGACAAGATCCAGGTCGGCGACAAGGTCGAGTCAGCCGATCCCAAGACCGACACCCCCAAGGGATCCCGCACCATCCAGCATGTGCGGATCAACCACGACCTGGTCGACCTCACCATCCGCACCACATGATTCCGTGCGGCTGCGCCAAGGTGAAGGATTCCTGGGACATTCTCAAGAATCACGGTATCGACATCGACTCTCCGGAGAATGGTGTTGGGATGAGCGAGAAGGGACACAGTGGCACCTTCACCGGCAGCTATTACATACATCAACGACGACGGCCGCCGGGGTCGTTTCATCCCGTCCCGTCGACAACCACAGTGTCGCCTTGGTGCACATCTTCAGCGTCGCTCAACAACCTCGTTGTGACCGTCCTCGGCGTCGACCGCCGAGGACGGGGTGAGCGTCGATGCCGACGGTGTCCGGCTCGTGGCCGAGGCCTGTCGACGACCGTACGTTCGGCATAGCGGGGGGGTACTGCACGACGTCACGGGGTCTGATGGTGCACCGGTCGGGCACGAACAGCACGGCGCGCCTGTACAGTCCACGGCCGTGCAGGTGTACGTGTACGAGTACGTGAATGCCGGAGTGCTCACGTCGGTCGCAGCAGCCCTCGTGGTCGCCCCGCGCGCCCTGGCCCGCCGCCCCGACGCAGCCGGAACGGCCGGCCGCTCCTTTTCTCCCCTTGCCGCGCTGGCGCTGGCGACGGGGCTGATCTGGCCGTACGGGCCGTCTCCGCCGTGCTCACACCGCTGTTCATCGCCCGCCTGGCGGCACGGGACAGGGTCCGGGCCCGCACCGCCGCCTCCGTCCCCGCGCTGCTGACGTTCCTCGTCTCCCTCGGTGCACTGGGAGTTCTCGTCCTGGTCGTGTACGACACCGCGCTGCTCTACAACCTGGGCCGACTCGGCGAACGCCTCCCGATCGCGTTCGGCGCGGCCGCCGTTCTGGCCGCCGCGCGCCTGACCGCCGCGCGCCTCTCCACCCGTTCCGCTCCCGGTCTCGCGGTGACGTTCCTTCAGCGTGCCCTGCGCCACTGGCTGGCCCTGTTCTTCGTGCCTGCCCTTGCCGTGCGCTACGGGGTCATGTTCGGCACCCCTTGTCTGGCCGCCGTTGCGGGCCTGGTGCCGGCAGCAGCAGCCGGTGGGTATGCCGTGCGGGACACACTGGCGATGGACACCGCGCACGGCAGCAAGGACGGCACGGGTGCACGGCACGAACGGCTGCTGCTGCTCACTCTTGTTCTTCGGCTCGGCTGCGCCGTTCTGGTGGGCGCGGGGGCCGCGTACGCGGTCACCCTCCTCATGCCGACGACGTACTACGAGGCCACGCTCCTTCCCGCCGCGGCCGCCTTCCTGGCCACCGCCATCACCACGTGCGGACTCCTCGACGCTACGGGCCGCCGAGCGGTCCTGACGGGCCGGGATGCGTGAATAGGGCGAGAGGAGAACGCAGACTGATGACCACGCCCGAACCGGTCACCGATGAGGAGCTCGACGAGCTCGACGAGCTGGCCCAAGCGGCCACACCAGGCCCGTGGTTCGTCCGCCATCTCGACGACGAACACGCCATGAACCTCGTCGCCGTGAGCACCATGCCCGACACTGGCCTCGGCGAGCGATGGCCACACTTCGACCACCGCGAGACCGTGGCTGCGACCCTGGTCCAGTCCCCGCGCTACGTCGACACCGCCGATGAGCGCTGGGACGAGAACGCGCGGTTCATCGCCGCCGCCCGCGAGGCCGTCCCGCGCCTCCTCGCGGAGATCAGACGTCTGCGCGCGCAACCGTGGGCCGACGTCTCCGAGGGCGGCCCACGGCAGGCGAACTGATCCACAACCATTGAGCGTGGCCGCCCCGGCGGGATTCAGGCGGACGGTGTCTCGGCCGTCTCCTTGCGGGAGGCTACTGACGCCTCTGGCCGGCCGCCCTCGAGGGACTCCGGAGCCTCAGCGGTCTCATGGCCCTCATCGCCCTTGCCGGACGCCGCCTCCCGCCCCTTGCGCGGCAGCAGTACCGCCACCAACACCGTACCCACGCCGAGGATCACGGCCCCCACGACGCTGGTGTGAGCGACCGCGTCCGAGAACGACGAGCCGACCGCGTCCGCCATCTGCCGGGCTCCGTCGGCCAGTTGACCGGCCTGCGCCTTGAGCTGGGCCGCCTGCTGCGGGTCGGTCGTGACCGCGGCCTTCTGCGCCGCCTGGTGCGCCTGCTCTCCGAGCTTCTGGGCGACGGCGTACCCGGCCCCGACGGAGTCCTGCGCGGTCGACAGCACGTTGCCCGGCAGCTTCGTACCGGACGCGGCATCGGACAGATGCGAGGAGTACGAACTCGCCAGCACCGACCCGAGCACCGCAATGCCGAGCGAGCCGCCCAGCTCGATGGACGTGTCGTTGACGGCACCGCCGACGCCGAGTTCGGCCTCGGGGAACGAACCCATGATCGCGTCGGTGCACGGCGAGAGCGCGAGCCCGATGGCCAGACCCAGGATGACGAGCGGCAGCACGAAGTTCCCGTACGTCGATCCCGAGTCCACCCGCGTAAGAAGCGCGAGGGACGTCGTACCGGCGACCATGCCCGCCGTGACCGTGATCTTCATGCCGATCCGCGGAGTAAGCAACCCGGTGAGCGCCGAGCCGACGAAGACGGCACCGGCCAGCGGCAGCATCCGGATTCCGGTCTCCAGGGCGTCGTAGCCGAGCACGAACTGGAGGTGTTGCGTCAGGTAGTAGAAGGCGCCGAAGACGGCGAGGAAGAACAGCGCGACGGCCAGGTTCGACCCGGCGAACCGGCGGTGCGCGAAGCGGCGCACGTCGAGCACGGGCCGTGGGTGCCTCAGCTCCCACAGCACGAAGCAGATCAGCGCGACGCCCGCCACGATCGCCGCCGTGACCGCCTTGGCGTCCCAGCCGAAGTGCGGCCCCTGGATGATCATGTAGACGAGGGACCCGACCCACACCACGGACAGCAGCCCGCCCACGTAGTCGATACGGCTGTGGTGCGTGGCCTTGGACGGCGGTACGAGGACGAGCGCGCCGACGATCGCGACCGCGGCGACGGGCACGTTGATCAGAAACGTCGATGCCCACCCGTGGTCCCGGAGCAGCGCCCCTGCCACCAACGGGCCCGCGGCGATGGCGATCCCGGCCGTGGCCGTCCACAGGACGATGGCCTTGGCCCGCTCGGCCCGCGGGAACGTCGCGGCGAGCAGGGACAGCGTGGCAGGCATGATCATCGCGGCGCCCACGCCCATCACGGCACGCGCGGCGATGACCCCGGCCGAGCTGTCGACGAGCGAGCCCGCGACGGCGCCGCCGCCGAAGACGACGAGGCCGAGGATGAGCGCCCCCCGCCGGCTGTACTTGTCGCCGATCGCGCCGAGCAGCAGCATCAACGCCGCGTAGGGGACGGTGTAACCGTCGATGACCCACTGCAGGTCGGCGCTGGAGAGCCCGAGATCCTGGGTCATGTCGGGCGCGGCGACGGTCAGCGCCGTGTTGGCCATCACGATGATCAAAAGGCTCAAGCAGAGCACGAGCAGCGCCCACCAGCGGCGGGCGTAGGGCCGGTCCATCGATTCGACCGGCTCGTTCATGACGAGGCGCATGGCGCGACGACCCTCCCGATTTACAACTTGCACAGAGATGTGCAATTACACAGCAGTGCGCAATCTACGCCCTTGCACAGCTGTGTGCAAAACAAGGAGGTTGCGTGGCGTGTACCGCAGGCGGGCCAAGCAGCGACAGCATGACGGTGGCTGTCAGGAACCGGCCAACGCCAGGCACAATGAGCGACGTGACTTCCGTACGAGCCGACGCCAACCGCCGCCGTATCCTCGACGTCGCCTTCGCCGAGCTACTGCGCGACCCGGACGCGTCCATGGACCAGATCGCACGCGCCGCGGGGGTCGTACGCCGCACGGTCTACGGTCATTTCCCGAACCGCGAGGCCCTGGTCGGCGCCCTGGTGGACGACGCGGCCCACGCGGTCGCAGAGGCCCATCGCGCCGGCCGCGAGGGCATCGAGGACCCGGCGGAAGCGGTGGCCAGCTCCATCCTGGCGATCTGGCCGATCGCCGACCGCTACCGGCTCCTCGTCCATCTCGCCCAGCGCAGCGTCACCATGGGCGGCATCAGGGCGCGGCTCGCCCCGGTGCGTGAGGAGTGCGTCCACCTCATCCAACAGGGCATGGACCGGGGGGAGTTCGTCTCGCCGCTCCCGGCGGAAGCCCTGGCGTACGTGCACGAGCAGGTGCTGTTCGGGCTGATGGAGGCCGTCAACGACGGAGCCATCTCGGCCGAGGCGGCGGGCCGGGCGGCGGTCGTCGCGGTGCTCTCGTCGGCGGGTTACCCGGCCAAGAGCGCGGAGCGACTTGCGGAGACCGCGTGATGCCGAGTGCCGCAATGCGCGGCAAGGGGCCGTAAACGCAGAGAAGCCCGGACCGTTCCCGGTCCGGGCTTCTCCAACAAATAGTTCGGCGGCGTCCTACTCTCCCACAGGGTCCCCCCTGCAGTACCATCGGCGCTGAAAGGCTTAGCTTCCGGG
>NZ_JAPHNL010000336.1 GCF_026274175.1 Streptomyces beihaiensis | reverse complement strand
CCGGCGCGGCTCGGCGACCACGACGCGCCGCGCCGGAGCGTCCTGGTCCAGCAGACCGGCCAGTACCAGCGGCACCAGCGTCGTCTTGCCGGTGCCGGGAGGAGCCACGAGCACGGCGGTCCCGTCGGCGTCCAGCGCGCGGCGCAGGGCGGGCAGCGCGCGGCGTACGGGCAGCTGGTCGAGGAGGTCGCGGCGGATCACGCCCCTAGTCTCGCTCGCAGACGAAGATCGCCGTGCCGGGGATCAGGTTTCCGCGCAGCGGGGACCAGCCGCCCCACTCCTGCGTGTTCCACGCGGGCCACTCCGGCTCCACGACGTCGACGAGGCGGAGCCCGGAGGTGACCACGTCCCGTACCCGGTCGCCGAGGGTCCGGTGGTGTTCGACGTAGACGGCGCGCCCCTCGTCGTCCTGCTCTACATAAGGAGTGCGGTCGAAGTAGGAGGCGGTCACGGTCAGCCCCTCGGGGCCCGGCTCGTCGGGGAACGCCCAGCGGACGGGGTGCGTCACCGAGAACACGAACCGTCCGCCGGGCCGCAGCACCCGGCGCACTTCGCGCAGCACGCGCGCGGGGTCCGCGACGAAGGGCAGTGCCCCGTACGCCGAGCAGGCCAGGTCGAAGGAGCCGTCGAGGAAGGGCAGGGCGCCCGCGTCGGCCTGGACGAGCGGCACCCGGCCCTCGTCGATGCGCAGCGAGTGCTGAAGCTGTCGGTGGGAGAGGTCGAGGGCGACCGGCCGGGCGCCCTGCCCGGCGAGCCAGCGCGAGCACTGGGCCGCGCCGGCGCCGATCTCCAGGACGTCCTTGCCCACCAGCTCCTCGGCGGGCCCGAGCAGTTCGGCCTCCACCTCGTCGAGCCCCTCGGGCCCCCAGACGAAACGGTCGTCGCCGAGGAACGTGCCGTGCTCGACCTGGTACTCGTCCGCGTTCCGGTCCCACCAGCCGCGGTTGGCCCGCGCGCTCTCCGTGGTTCCGGCGTCACGCCGGGTGGCGGTGGACTCGTCGTCGACGGCCGGGTCGGCGTCCTCGTGCGCGGGGGCGGGGACGTGCGTCGGTCCGGGCTCTTGGATGATCGGCTCCCTCGTCGTACTCTTCCGTCCCAGCCGTCCTGGCCGTCACGGAAGAGGGATTCGTGCGGGTTCTGAGGCCCATCTGGCCTCGCGCGACAGGATTTGTGCCGGGTATGCGGCGTTCTGCCCCGGGTGTGCGGCTTCGCGCATTGACCCTGCCTGGCCGCCCCCGTATGCTACAAGTTGCGCTGCGGGCCTGCGTACCTCAGACATAGCAGGCTGCGCTCGCGTCTGTTGTATGTCCCCTCGGTTGTCGAGGCGCCCCCGTTCCGGCGGGATCGGCGCTTCCTAGGCTGTCCGGCTTCTGCAGAGCGAAAAGGGCTCTCGGCGTAGCAGTACCTACGACTTCAATGTCCGTACCGGAGCCCTTTCCCACATGACGAGCAGCACCGAGACCACCGCCACCACCCCGCAGGTTGCGGTCAACGACATCGGTAACGAGGAAGCCTTCCTCGCAGCGATCGACGAGACGATCAAGTACTTCAACGACGGCGACATCGTCGACGGCGTCATCGTGAAGGTCGACCGGGACGAGGTCCTGCTCGACATCGGTTACAAGACCGAAGGTGTCATCCCGAGCCGCGAGCTCTCGATCAAGCACGACGTCGACCCGAACGAGGTCGTTGCCGTCGGCGACGAGATCGAGGCCCTGGTCCTCCAGAAGGAGGACAAGGAAGGCCGCCTGATCCTCTCGAAGAAGCGCGCCCAGTACGAGCGTGCCTGGGGCACCATCGAGAAGATCAAGGAAGAGGACGGCATCGTCACCGGTACCGTCATCGAGGTCGTCAAGGGTGGTCTCATCCTCGACATCGGCCTCCGTGGCTTCCTTCCGGCCTCCCTGGTCGAGATGCGCCGCGTCCGCGACCTCCAGCCGTACGTCGGCAAGGAGCTCGAGGCGAAGATCATCGAGCTGGACAAGAACCGCAACAACGTGGTCCTGTCCCGCCGTGCCTGGCTGGAGCAGACCCAGTCCGAGGTCCGCCAGACGTTCCTCACGACCCTCCAGAAGGGTCAGGTCCGCTCCGGCGTGGTCTCCTCGATCGTCAACTTCGGTGCCTTCGTGGACCTGGGTGGCGTCGACGGTCTGGTCCACGTCTCCGAGCTGTCCTGGAAGCACATCGACCACCCGTCCGAGGTCGTCGAGGTCGGCCAGGAGGTCACCGTCGAGGTCCTCGACGTCGACATGGACCGCGAGCGTGTCTCCCTGTCGCTGAAGGCGACCCAGGAAGACCCGTGGCAGCAGTTCGCCCGCACCCACCAGATCGGCCAGGTCGTGCCCGGCAAGGTCACGAAGCTGGTTCCGTTCGGTGCGTTCGTCCGCGTGGACGAGGGCATCGAGGGTCTGGTCCACATCTCCGAGCTGGCCGAGCGCCACGTGGAGATCCCGGAGCAGGTCGTCCAGGTCAACGACGAGATCTTCGTCAAGGTCATCGACATCGACCTCGAGCGTCGCCGGATCTCGCTGTCCCTGAAGCAGGCCAACGAGGCGTTCGGCGCCGACCCGACGGCCGTCGAGTTCGACCCGACCCTGTACGGCATGGCCGCGTCCTACGACGACCAGGGCAACTACATCTACCCCGAGGGCTTCGACCCGGAGACCAACGACTGGCTGGAGGGCTACGAGGCCCAGCGCGAGGCCTGGGAGACCCAGTACGCCGAGGCCCAGCAGCGCTTCGAGCAGCACCAGGCGCAGGTCATCAAGTCCCGCGAGGCCGACGCGCAGGCCGAGGCCGAGGGCGCCGCCACCCAGGGTGCGGCCCCGGCCGCGTCCGGCGGCGGCGGCTCCTACTCCTCGGAGTCGGACGACAACTCCGGCGCCCTCGCGTCGGACGAGGCGCTCGCCGCGCTCCGCGAGAAGCTGGCCGGCGGCCAGAGCTGAACACGCTCTGTCTGACCAGGTAGTTGACGGTGGGCCCGCACCTGTGAGGTGCGGGCCCACCGCCGTTTTTCCACGGCCCGGGGAATGCTGACCGCAGCCCGCGCGTTCTGATGATGAACACGAGGAGGAGCGTTCACTGTGCTTGATCCGCAGGGTTTGTACACATGGGAGCCGAAGGGCCTCGCCGTGGTGGACATGGCGCTCGCCCAGGAGTCCTCCGGCCTTGTCATGCTCTACCACTTCGACGGATACATCGACGCGGGCGAGACCGGCGACCAGATCGTCGAGCGGCTGCTCGGCTCGCTGCCGCACCAGGTGGTGGCGCGCTTCGACCACGACCGCCTGGTCGACTACCGGGCACGCCGCCCGCTGCTCACCTTCCGGCGCGACCGCTGGACCGAGTACGAGGTGCCCTCGATCGAGGTGCGCCTCGTCCAGGACGCCACCGGTGCGCCGTTCCTGCTGCTGTGCGGGCCCGAGCCGGACGTCGAGTGGGAGCGTTTCGCCGCGGCCGTCAAGCAGATCGTCGAGCGCCTCGGCGTGCGCCTCGCCGTGAACTTCCACGGCATCCCCATGGGCGTCCCGCACACCCGCCCCGTGGGCCTGACCCCGCACGGCAACCGCACGGACCTGGTACCGGGACACCGCAGCCCGTTCGACGAGGCCCAGGTGCCCGGCAGCGCCGAGTCCCTCGTCGAGTACCGCCTCATGGAGGCCGGACACGACGTACTGGGCGTCGCCGCGCACGTCCCCCACTACGTGGCCCGCTCCGCCTACCCCGACGCCGCGCTCACCGCCCTGGAGGCGGTCACCGCCGCCACCGGCCTCGTCCTGCCCGGTATCGCCCACGCGCTGCGCACCGACGCGCACCGGACACAGACCGAGATCGACCGCCAGGTGCGGGAAGGCGACGAGGAACTGGTCGCACTCGTCCAGGGCCTCGAGCACCAGTACGACGCGGCCTCGGGTGGGGAATCACGCGGCAACATGCTGGCGGAGCCCGTGGACATCCCGTCCGCCGACGAGATCGGCCGCGAACTCGAACGGTTCCTGGCGGAACGCGAAGGCGACTAGTCTGCGGCAGTGTCCGCGCCGCAGGGGCGCCGGACGGGGCCGGTGGGAGGCGCGGAATTGCTGTCTGTAGGGCTGACCGGGGGGATAGGAGCAGGAAAGAGCGAGGTGTCGCGGCTCCTGGTGGAGCGTGGCGCGCTCCTGATCGACGCCGACCGCATCGCGCGCGAGGTCGTGGAGCCCGGGACACCTGGCCTCGCTGCCGTCGTCGAGGCGTTCGGTGAGGACGTACTCGCCCCCGACGGCAGCCTCGACCGGCCCAAGCTCGGCTCGATCGTCTTCGCGGACGCCGACAGGCTGGCCACGCTCAACAAGATCGTGCACCCGCTCGTCGGCGCCCGTTCCGCGGAACTCGAAGCGGCGGCGGGGCCCGACTCCGTCGTCGTCCACGACGTGCCGCTGCTCGCCGAGAACGGCCTCGCGTCCCTCTACGACGTGGTGATCGTCGTCGACGCGAGTCCCCGGACGCAGCTCGACCGGCTGACCCGGCTGCGCGGCATGAGCGAACAGGACGCACGCGCCCGGATGGCCGCGCAGGCCACCCGCGCCAAGCGCCGCGAGATCGCCGACATCGTCATCGACAACGACGTGCCCCTCGACCGTCTCACGGAGCAGGTCGACAAGGTCTGGGCCGACCTGGCACGCCGGGCGCGCGCCACCTCCACGTGATCGTTCTCGCCGCGTCCACCGCCATGGGCGGCCTGATCGCCGTGCTGGCGGGCGCGTACGGGCTTCAGCGGACCCGGCGCGTCCGGACGGTGGGCAACGTTGTCGAGGCCCTGGTCAAGCCGCCGCCGCAGGGTACCGAGCGGCCGCTGCTCCAGTTCCGGACCCTGGAGGGCCGGGTCGTCGAGGTCGTCTCACCGGTGCCGTCGACCAGACGCCGTCCCCTGCGCGCGGGCAGCAGCGTCAGCGTCGCCTACGACACCGACGACCCGCGCGACACCGTCCTCCTCGGCGCCGAACGGCCCGGTGCCGACCGGGGCTTCATGTTCGCGGGCGCCGTCCTGGTGCTGCTCGGCATGTTGCTCACGGTCTCCATGGGCTGACAGGCGCGGCGGGGCGCGCGTCCCGCCCACCGTCCGTGGGCAGGAATAGCGCCCACGGCCCATGGCGTTGACCTGGTTGACCGTGACCGGACCCGAAGGGAGCTCGGCCGTGCCGGAGACCACCCCTCAGACGCACGTCATCGACTACCGTGCCGCCGAGCAACTGCTCTCCGCCCGCGATCCACGCGGCGCGGTGAAACTCCTCGACGACGTGATCGCGGCACACCCGGAGAACACGGCCGCGCGGCTGCTGCGGGCACGCGCGTTCTTCGCCGCGGCACAACTGCGCGCCGCCGAGCTGGAGTTCTCCATCGTCCTCGAGCGCGAGCCGGACAACGCGTTCGCGCACTTCGCGCTGGGCCGCACCTATGAGCGGCGCGCACGGCCGGGGCAGGCCCGGCGTCACTTCCGCCTCGCCGCGGCGCTCGACCCGCAGCCGGAGTACGTGGCCGCGGCCCGCTTCGACGACTGAGACGGCCCGACGACTGAGAGGACACGACGACTGAGACGGCACGACGACCGAGCCGCTCGGGAAGCGGAGGCCGGCGGCCGACGCGTTCAACGAGACCGGTGGTAGGGCGGGACATCGCGGCCCGGCTGGTAGTGCGCCCCCTGCCGGATGTGCCGGGTGATCATGAAGACGTCGACGGTCGTGATCAACCAGAGCACGCCACAGGCGATGGCCCACCCGATGCGGTGCGCCAACAGGAACGCGACGGTGCCGAAGACCGTCCAGACCAGCCCGAACAGCGCGAGGCCGAGCCGCAGCCGTAGGGGACTGCGGGCCGTGATCGGCTCGTCGCCGGTGCGCACCAGGTGCCGCATGCTTCCAGGGTGCCACTTTCGGGTGAATGAGGCGGGGCTCGACCTCGGCGACAGGTGCGACGCGGTGGTGCTCGCGTCGCTCCTCGTGCACACCGGCGACGCGCGAGTGCGGCGCGGCATGCTCGACGCGTGCCGCGCCCATGTTCGGCGGACGGCTGCGTGCTCATCCAGCGCGAGCGGCAAGGGGGGCACGAGAACCTGCCGCGGGAGGCGACCGGCGCCGGCGGGGCGCGCAGACGGAGGCTGCCGTCACGGTCGGTGGGTGAGGGGACGCCCTTGGTGACGGTCGAGTACGTGTTCCCGCACGCGGTGTGGACCCAGACGTACCGGACCCGGCCGTTCACGCCGGAGGAGTTCGAGAGGGAGCTGGAGCGTGCGCACCTGAAGTCCGACCGGACCCTGACGGGTGACGGGTGACGGGTGACGGGTGACGGGTGACGGGTGACGGGTGACGGGCGACGGGCGACGGGTGACGGGCGACGGGACACGGGTGCGGGCTGTACCCGGGCGGGAAGCCCTGCGGTGAACCCGTGAGGTGAACCCGTGCGGCACCAGGTCAGCGGCGCCGCCTTGGACGTTCCCCCGAGAACCGTGGGCCGACCGTCGTCGGGACCGCGCATTGCGCAGGGGGGTGTTGAAGGATTGGATCGCCAACCGGACGTCGTGCTCGCGCGCCGAAAGGAAACGGATGGCATCCCTGCTCGACGGCTGCACACCCTGGCCCGAGGTGTTCGTCGACCGTTACTGGTCGTCCGGGTGCTGGCGTGGATGCACCCTGGACAATCTGCTGCGCGAGTGGGCCCGGCGGTCAGGGCCGCGGACAGCGCTCGTCGACGCCGCCACCGGCACCCGCCTCACGTACGCGAACCTGAACCGTCGCGTGGACCGCATGGCCGCCGGGTTCCGGCTGCGCGGCCTGCGGCCGGGACAGCGCGCCGTGGTCCAGCTGCCCAACGTGCCGGAGTTCGTCATCACCGTGTTCGCGCTGATGCGCGCGGGCGTGGTGCCGGTCCTGTGTCCGATGGACCGTCGCGGTCCGGAGGTCGCCGAGTTGGTGCGGATCACCGAGGCGGCGGGCTATGTCGCCCCGGCCGCCCACCGGGGCGCCGACCACATGGCGCTCGCGGCGGAGGTGGCGGCCCAAGGGCCTTTCCTGCGCCGGGTGTTCTCCTACGAAGCGCCGGGCGCCGAGGACCCGTACGGGGGGCTCAGGATCGACGCGACCGGCTGCCACTACTTCCCGCTGGGCTCGGTGGAGGCCCCGCCCGAGCGGCCGCTCGCGCCCGATGCCGGGCAGGTGGCGCTCCTCCTGCTCGCCGAGGACCGGGAGGGGCATCCCGTCCTCGTCCCGCGCACCCACAACGACTACGCGTACCAGGCGCGGGCGGCCGCGGAGGCGGTGTCGCTCACCGAGGACGACGTCTGTCTCGTCGCGCTGCCGGCCGCGAGCAACCTCGCCTTCGGCTGCCCAGGGATCGTCGGTACGCTCTCGGCGGGCGGCACGGTCGTCCTGGCCGCATCGCCGCGACCGGGCGAGTGCTTCCCGGCCGTCGCGCGGGAGGGGGTGACGCTCACCTCGCTGGACGCGGAAGCGGCCCGGCTCTGGCTCGATGACGTACGGCCCGCGCCGCGGGCCGACTTGGGCAGCCTGCGGCTCGTGCAGGCGGGCCCCGCCCGGTCCGCCGACGCGCCCCTGCCCCCGCCCACGGTGGAGCGGCTGGCCGCGGCCCTGGGGCCGGGCGGCCGACTGCAGCAGGTCGTCGCCTCGGCGGACGGCCCGATCACGCTCACGCGGCTCGGCGACCCCGACGACACCGTGTTCGGCACGCAGGGGCGCCCGCTCTCGCCCGACGACGAGACACGGCTGGTCGACGCGGACGGCGGGGACGTGCCGGACGGGGAGTCCGGCGAGCTCCTGACCCGCGGCCCGTACACACCACGCGGCTACTACCGCGCGCCCGACCGCAACGCCCGCTCCTTCACCACCACGGGCCACCTGCGCACCGGCACGCTGGCCCGGCGCACCCCGGACGGCGAAATGATCGTGACGGGCCGAATCCGGACCTGACCGCCGAGGTGGCCGGACCTGACCGCCCAAGTGGCCGGTCCTGCCTCGGTGTGGCCGGTCCTACCTCGGCCTCGGGCCTCCTGGCCGGTCCTACCTCGGCCTCGGGCCTCCTGGCCGGTCCTACCTCGGCCTCGGGCCTCCTGCCGGGTTCTCCGGTGCCGGGCCCTGGCCGAAGAGGCCCCGGAGGCGTTCCAGGTCGCGGCGGTCGCGTTTGGTGGGGCGGCCCGTGCCGCGGTCGCGGACGCCGACTGGGGCGACGACGTCGCGCGGGGGCGGCGGCGGGCTGTTGTCGACGTAGCACTCGACGGCGACCGGCGCGCCGACCCGCTTGCGGATCAGCCGCTTCACCACGACCAGACGTTCGCGCCCCCCGGGCTGGCGCAACCGGACCTCGTCGCCGACGTGCAGCGCGTACGCGGGCTTCACACTCGTGCCGTTGACCTTGACATGCCCGCCCTTGCAGGCCGCCGCGCCCGCCGAGCGCGTCTTGACCAGGCGCACGGACCAGATCCAGCTGTCCACGCGTACCGACCCACCGCCACCCGGAGCCGCCGCGCCCTGGCTCGCGGTCGTTCCGGCGTCCTTCGCCGTGCCTGAAGTCTCCGATGCCATGAGTCGACCTTAATGCGCGGACCTGTCACCGTGCCGCCGTCGGCGAGCCCCGGACACCAGTCTCCCCTCAACACGGATAATCCGGACAAAAGGTGAGTAACGCGTGGTATTCGCCAGCGGACGACAGTGATGATGGGGTGCTAACGCCATGGCAGCGACCGACCCGGACAACGACCTGCGGGCGACCGTCGACGAACTGATGGACGGGCTGCGGTCCGACCTGGAGCGGCTGGCCGCCATCCCGTCGGTGGCCTTCCCCGGCTTCCCCGGCCAACCGGTGCGCGAGGCCCACGACCTGCTGGTCGGACTGCTCCGTGACGCGGGCGTCGAGCACATCGAACGCATCGACCTGCCCGACACGGCCCCCGTCGTCTTCGGCGAGATCCCGCCGCCGACCCCCGACGCGCCGACCGTACTGCTCTACTCGCACTACGACGTGCAGCCGCCCGGCGACGAGAGCCTGTGGCTGTCGCCGCCGTTCGAGCCCACGCCCGTCGAGGGCGGCCTGCGCGCGCGTGGCATCGCCGACGACAAGTCCAACGTCATCGCGCATCTGGGCATGCTCCGCGCCTTCAACGGCCGCCCCCCGGTCGGCATCAAGATCGTCTTCGAGGGGCAGGAGGAGTACGGCAGCCCGTTCGACACCTACCCGCCCACCGACCCCGAGCGGTTCGCCTGCGACGCCATGGTCATCGCCGACCTCGGCAACCTCCGCCCCGGCACCCCCACGCTCACCACCGGGCTGCGCGGCGCCGCCGAGGTCGTCGTCGAGGTGCGCACCCTGAAGGAACCGCGCCACAGCGGCGAGTTCGGCGGCGCCGCCCCCGACGCGCTGCTCGTCCTCCTCAAGGCCCTGTCCACCCTCCACGACGTCCACGGGGACGTGGCCGTGGAGGGTCTGCGCCGCGACGAGTGGACCGGCACCACCTACACCGAGGAGGAGTTCCGCGACCTCGCGGGCGTCGAGCCCGGCGTCCCCCTCATCGGCAGCGGCACCCTCGGCGAACGTCTGTGGTCCGGTCCCGCCATCACGGTGATCGGCCTCGACGCGCCCACCGTCGAGCACGCGGCGTCGGCCGTCGTCCCCTATGCCCGCGCCAAACTGAATCTGCGCTTCCACCCACGCCAGGACCCGCGAGAAGCCCAGGCCGCGCTCGTCGCCCACCTCTCCGCCCTGAAACCGTTCGGCATCCCCCTCACGGTCACGCCCGGCGACACGGGCCCCGGCTACGAGGCGGCGACCGGCGGCCCCGCCTACCGCGCCGCCCGCGCCGCGCTCAAGGAGGCATGGGGTACCGAGGCCTCATACGTCGCCACCGGCGGCTCCATCCCGCTGGTCAACGGCCTCGCGCAGGCCGCGCCCGGAGCCGAGGTGCTGCTCTTCGGCGCCCAGGACAGCATGTGCAACCTGCACGCCCCCAACGAGCGCGTCCTCTTCTCCGAACTGCGCGCCACCGTCCTCGCGATGTGCGCGTTCGCCCGCGAGTACGCGGCCGACTTCCGCCGGGGAGAGTCCGCATGAGCACGACGGACAGCCAGGACAGCACCGGCGGTCGGGACAGCACCGACGGCAGCGGACGCGCGGGCGTCGGCGGCGCGAACACCACAGCCCCCGGCCAGTCCGGTCAGGCAGGCCAGCCCGGTCAGCCAAGCCAGCCCGAGCAACCCTCCACGCCCGCGAAGAAGTTCACCTTCCCCAGCGCCCTCACCGTCCTCGTCGTCGTCACGATCGCGGTGTGGCTGCTCGCCTTCCTCATCCCGGCGGGCCAGTACGACAGGAACGGCAACGGCGCTCCCGTCCAGGGCACCTACCACCGCGTCCCGTCCGGCCAGTCGTTCGTCGACCGCCTCAACGACCTCTTTCTCGCCCCGGTCAACGGCCTCTACGGCATCCAGGACCCCAGGACCTCCCTCGTCGGCCCGGACAACTCTGGTGCCCTGTACGGCAGCGCGGGCGTCTTCCTCTTCGTTCTCGCCATCGGCGCGTTCATCACGGTCGTCTTCGCCACCGGCGCCCTCGACCGCGGCATCGGCCGCCTCGCCCACAAGCTGCGCGAGCGCGGCACCCTCCTCATCGCGGGCGTCATGGTCGTCTTCTCGGTACTCGGCACCGTGGAGGGCTTCGCCGAGGAGACCCTCGGGTTCTACGGGCTGCTCGTGCCGCTCATGCTCGCCCTCGGATACGACCGCATGACGGCCGTCGGCACGACCATCCTCGGCGCGGGCGTCGGCGTGATGTGCTCGACCGTCAACCCGTTCGCCACCGGCGTCGCCTCCTCGGCCGCCGACATCTCCCTCGGCGACGGCATCACGCTGCGCTTCGCGATGTGGATCGTGCTGACCGGCGTCACGGTCGCGTACGTCGCCCGCTACGCCAAGCGCGTACAGAAGGACCCGCAACGCTCGCTCTCCGGGTTCCTGCCCGGCGACCGCGACCGCGAGAGAGCGGCGTCCGAGGCCGCCGAGATCCCCGAACTCACCAGCACGCACAAGACGGTGCTCGCCGTCACCGCCGTCGTCTTCGCCTTCATGATCTACTCGGTCGTGCCCTGGTCGAGCGCGCTGACCGGCAAGGCCGACGCCGTCCCGTACGGGTTCGAACTCGGCTGGTCCTTCCCGCAGCTGGCCGCGCTCTTCCTGGTCGCGGCGGTGATCGTGGGCATCGCGGCACGGATGGGGGAGCAGAAGCTCAGCTCGACGATCGTCCAGGGAGCCGCCGACTTCGTCTCCCCGGCGCTCGTGATCCTGCTCGCCCGCGGCGTCACCGTCATCATGAACAACTCGAAGATCACCGACACCGTGCTGCACGGTATCGAGGGCGTCGTGAAGGGCACCTCGTCGGGCGTCTTCGCGATCATCGTCTTCATCGTGAACCTGCCGCTGGCCTTCCTGATCCCCTCCACATCGGGCCACGCGACGCTCGCCATGCCGATCCTCGCGCCGCTCTCCGACTTCGCGGGCGTCTCGCGCGCGGTGGTCGTCACGGCGTGGCAGGCGGCCAGCGGCTGGATGAACCTGTGGGTGCCGACCACCGCCGTCACCATCGGCGGCGTGGCCCTCGCCAAGGTCGGCTACGACAGGTATCTCAGGTTCGTGTGGCCGCTGTTGGCGATCCTGTTCGTGCTCGTCTGCATGTTCGTGGCGCTGGGAGCGGTGTACACGTAGTCTCGCCGGATGGCTTCGGACACGTCGGCCCCTCTGAATCCGTCCCCTCTGTATCCGTCCATCGAGCCCTACGATCACGGTCTGCTCGACGTCGGCGACGGCAACCGGATCTACTGGGAGACCTGCGGCAACCCGGACGGCAAGCCGGCCGTCGTCCTGCACGGCGGTCCCGGCTCCGGCTGCTCGCCCTACCCGCGCCGCCTCTTCGACCCCGACCGGTACCGGATCGTCCTGCTCGACCAGCGCGGCGCGGGCCGCTCCCTGCCGCCCGCCAGTTCGTACGACACGGACATGAGCGTCAACACCACCCCGCACCTGATCGCCGACCTGGAGCGGCTGCGCGAACACCTCGGCATCCAGCGGTGGCTCGTGTGGGGTGCCTCGTTCGGTTGCGTGCTCGGGCTGCGGTACGCGCAGACGCACCGCGACTCCGTCTCCGAACTGGTCCTCACGGGCCTGGCCGCCGGCAGCCGCGCCGAGGTCGCGACCATGATGCGCGGCCTGCGCCGAGTGTTCCCCGAGGCCCACGCCCGGTTCGCGGCGGGCGTGCCGGAGGCGGAGCGGGACGGTGACCTCGCCGCCGCCTACCACCGGCTCCTGGAATCCCCCGACCCAGAGGTGCGCGAGCGGGCCGCGCTCGACTGGACCGACTGGGAGGAGGCGATGGCCTCACAGCCGCCGCGCACGAGCCCCCGCTACCAGGACCCGGAATTCCGCTACGGCTTCGCCCGCACCGTCACGCACTACTGGTCGCAGGACCATTTCCTCGGCGGCCCCGAGACGGTGCTGCGCGACCTGCCGCTGCTCAAGGGAATTCCGGCCGTCCTGGCCCAGGGCGCCCTCGGCCTCAACAACCTTATCGGCATCCCGTGGCGCATCGCCCAGGCTTGGCCCGACGCGGAGCTGGTGATGGTCGACGACAGCGGACACAACGCGGGTGCCCGCGGTATCGCGCATGAACTGGTCGCGGCGACCGACCGGTTCAGCGCCCGCGGCGCCGCCTGACCCGCTCGCCCTGGGGCTCGATGAACTGCAGCTCCAGGGCGAGCGGGGCAGGCGCGACGCCTGGGCCGCCCGCCTCGGCCCAGGCGAGGATCTCGTCGGTGGCGTCGTCACCCATCGACCAGCCGATCCACGCGGCCCTGCCGCCCCGGGCGCGGCCCTGCGCGGACGGCTGGAGCACGACCACGTTGGCCTGATCGCACGGCCCGAGGCAGTCGCTGACCCGCACCGCGAACCGTCCCCCGGACGCCCGTGCGGCGGCCTGCCACCGCTCCAGCTGCCAGGCGTGGTCGTCGCCCGGGTACTTCCGGGCGTCACCGCAGCAGCAGCCCCGGCACACGACGAGCGTGCAGGGGCGGGAGCGTGCTGCGCCGATCAGTGTCGGCACCGTGGAGCCGGGCGGCCTACGCATCGGTTCTGCCCTCGGTGTTCGTGGTGTCCTCGCCGAAGAGATGCCCGACGGTGGAACGGTAGTTGCTGCGTACGTGGGCGAGCGACACGGCGCGCGCCCGTTCGGCGTCCCCGGCGGCCACCGCGTCGTACAGCTTGCGGTGCTCGTCGAGCTGCTGGGCCCACTCCTCGTTGCGCCGGGTCATCCAGCGCAGCCGCCCGTCGACCGGTTGCATCACGGTGGTGAGCAGCCCGTTGCCCGCCATCGCGAGGAGGCGGTCGTGGAAGCGGGTGTTGACGTCGGTGATGGCCTCGGCGTCGTCCTCGCGCATGGCGCGGGCGGCCAGTTCGAGCAGCTCTTCGAGGTGGGCCAGGTCGTCCCTCCCGGCACGCTCGGCCGCAAGACCGATCGCGTAGACCTCCAACGCCTCGCGCAGCTCGAAGAGTTCGGCGACGTCGGTGCGGGTGAGCGTCCGTACCACGGCCCTGCGCGGTGTCTCGAACGTGACGAAGCCCTCGGCGAGCAACGCTCGGATGGCCTCGCGGACCGGCACCCGCGACACCCCGAACCGGTCGGCCAGCTCACGCTCGACCAGCCGGTCCCCGGGGCGAAGGCGCCCGCCGATGATGTCCTGCCGCAGGGCGCCGAGCACGCGCTCGCGCACCGCGCCCAGGGGTTCCGCCGTCGTCATGCCCCTATCTTCGCCGATCGCCCTCCGGGTTCCGCGGCGGAGGTGGTTTTACCGAGCCGTAACCGTACGGACATTGCTCCGCGCCAGTGGGAGCGGGACTATGACGCCAGTTTGGTATACCAAAAACCGGCGTCGGGCGTCCGTGACGGCACCCCATATACACCCGCCCGCGTCGTATACACCCGCATGCACCCACCCACGCCGCATGCACCCACCCGCATCGCATGCACCCACCCGCATCGCATGCACCCACCCGCATCGCATGCACCCACCCGCATCGCATGCACCCACCCGCATCGCATGCACCCACCCGCGTCGCATGCACCCACCCACGTCGCACAGACCCACTCACATCACCTCACCCACCCCACCCCCACCCCACGTACCCTCAGATCCGTACGTCCCCGGGAGGCTCACCCATGTCTGTGACACAACCCACGCAGACGCAAAACAGCCACGGCTTCGTGCCGGACCCCCGCCTGGTCAACGAGGACCTCGCCCCCGCCGCCGAACGCAAGTGGAAGGTCTTCGACCTCTTCGCCATGTGGATGTCCGACGTCCACAACCTCGGCAACTACACGTTCGCCGCGGGCCTGCTCGTCCTGGGCCTCAACGCCTGGCAGATCTTCACGGCCCTGCTCATCGGGTTCGTACTGATCTACGCCGGATGCAACGCGATGGGCCGCATCGGCCAGCGCCACGGCGTGCCGTTCCCCGTCGTCAGCCGGATCGGCTTCGGCGTGTGGGGCGCCAACATCCCCGCCCTGGTCCGCGCCGTCATCGCCATCATGTGGTATGGCATCCAGACCTACCTGGCCTCCGTCGCCGTCAACGTCATGGTGATCGCCGCCTTCCCCGCCACGAAGGCGTGGACCCACCACTCCTTCCTCGGCCTGCACGCCCTCGGCTGGGCCTCCTTCCTCACCCTCTGGCTGCTCCAGTCCCTGATCATCACGCGCGGCATGGAATCCATCCGCAAGTTCCAGGACCTCTGCGGCCCCGCGATCTGGATCGTGATGATCGCGCTGGCCGTCTGGGTCTGGGCCAAGGCCGGCTGGTCGATCTCCCTGACCACCACCCCGCACCCCGTCTCCATGGGCGAGCAGATACGCCAGTGGTTCGGCGCGATCGGCCTCATCCTCGCCACCTACGGCACGCTGATGCTCAACTTCTGCGACTTCTCGCGCTTCGCACCCGACTACCGCACGGTCCGGCGCGGCAACTTCTGGGGCCTGCCCATCAACTCCACCGCCTTCGTGATCCTCTCCGTCGTCGTCACGGCGGGCAGCGTCAAGGTGTTCGGCGAGGCCATCACCGACCCGGCGCTCCTGGTCGCCCGCATCGGCAACACGTGGGTCCTCGTCTTCGGCGCGCTCGTCTTCGCCATCGCCACGATGGGCGTCAACATCGTCGCCAACTTCGTCTCGCCCGCGTACGACCTGGCCAACGTGTGGCCGCAGAAGATCACCTTCAAGGTGGGCGGGGTCATCTCGACAGTGGCGGCCCTCCTGGTCACCCCCTGGAACCTCTACTCGAACCCGAACGTCGTCAACTACTTCCTCGGCGGCCTCGGCGCCTTCCTCGGCCCGCTCTTCGGCGTCATCATCCTCGACTACTTCTGGGTGAAGCGCGGCCGCATCGACGAGCAGGCCCTCTTCGACGCCACCCCCGGCTCCCGCTACTACTACCGGCGCGGCGTCAACCCGAAGGCCGTCGCGGCGTTCCTCCCGTCCGCGGCACTCGCCGTGGTGCTGGCCCTGGTCCCCTACTTCGACCCGGTGGCCGCCTACTCGTGGTTCATCGGCACGGCCGTGGCGGCGGGCCTGTACGCGGCGATCTGCCGGAAGGAGCGCGCGGCACAGTGACCCACCCACACGGCACCCGCAGCCGCGACCTCCGCGGCCCCCACATCCTCGTCACCAACTGCAACACGACCCGTGCCATGACGGAGGAGATCGTGGCGGGCGCCAGGGCGGCGGCCACACCCGGCACGGCCGTCACCGGCCTCACCCCGGCCTGGGGAGTCGAGTCGGCGGAGGGCTGGCTGGACAGCTACCTCTCGGCGGCCGCCGTCCTGGACGCCCTGCGCACGTACGACGGCGAGCCGTACGACGCGGTCGTCATGGCCGGCTTCGGCGAACACGGCAGGGAGGGCGCACGGGAACTCCTCGACGTCCCGGTCGTCGACATCACGGAGGCCGCCGCCCACCTGGCCTGCCTGCTCGGCCGCCGCTACGGCGTCGTCACGACCCTGGGCCGCTCCCGCGGCCAGATCGAGGACAGCCTGCTCACGGCGGGCGTGGCCGCGCACTGCGTCGGCGTGACCGGCACGGGCCTTGGCGTCCTGGAACTCGACGACCCAGGCCGCGTGGAGAAGGCGTTCGTGGCCGCCGCCCGCACCGTACTGGACGCCGGTGCGGAGGTCCTGGTCCTCGGCTGCGCGGGCATGACCGGACTGGAACGGGCCGTGTCCCAGCGCCTCGGCGTCCCCGTCGTCGACGGCGTCGCCGCGGCGGTCCGCCTGGCCGAATCGCTGGTCGGCCTCGGCCTGAGAACCAGCAGAGCCGGCGGATACGCGCGACCGGTGTACAAGGCGAGGACGTGGGGGAGCGCCACAGCGGTACCGAACGCGCCACACCCACACCCACACCGACAGCCACAGTCACAGCCGGCATTGTCACCGCCACCAGCCATTGCGGCGGACCGCCCGGACCGGCGCACCGCGCGATAGGTAGAACGAGTGCACGGCCGTCCGCACCGACGCGTCACGGCGCCCCGTACGCGGGGCGCCACCGCACACTCCCAGCATGCACCTGCCCACACGCCCGCTCCTGGGCGCTCTGCTGGCCGCACTCCTGACATCGGCCGCGGCCCACCCCGCGACCGACCCCAGCAGCGCGACGCGCGCCAAGGCCGCGCGGTTCTGGGTCGACCCGAACACAGCCGCGGCACGCCAGGCGGCGGCGTACCGCGCCCAAGGCCGCACATCCGACGCCCGCCTCATCGACCGCATCGCCACCCGCCCCCAGGCGACCTGGCTCTACGGCCCCGACCCCGGCCCCACCGTCAAGGCCGTCACGACAGCCGCCCAGCGCGCCCACCGCACCGCGGTCCTGGTCACCTACTACATCCCGCACCGCGACTGCGGCGCCTACTCCTCGGGCGGCGCCCCCGACGCCGCCGCCTACCGCCGCTACATCGACTCCTTCACCGCCGGCCTCGGCACACGAGGCGCATACGTCGTCGTCGAACCGGACGCGGTCGCCGCCACACTGGCCGGCTGCCAAGGCGCCGACCCGCACGAACGCCACACCCTTCTGGCCTACGCGCTCAGCCGTATCGCCGCCCGCCCGCACACCCACGTCTACCTCGACGCCGGCAACGCGAGCTGGATCACGGACGTACCCGCACTGGCGACGGCACTGCGCGCGTCCGGGCTGAACCAGGCCGACGGCGTGGCCCTGAACGTCTCCAACTACGCGACGAACACCGTGACATCGGCCTACGCCCATCGCCTCCTCACCGCCCTCGACATCGGCGCCCACTACGTCATCGACACAAGCCGCAACGGCAACGGCCCCTACACAGGCCCCGACGCCTGGTGCAACCCACCCGGCAGAGCCCTCGGCACACCCCCGACCACGCGCACGGACGACCCGACCCTGGACGCCTACCTGTGGGTGAAACATCCGGGCGAATCGGACGGCATCTGCCGAGGCGGCCCGGCGGCCGGGACGTGGTGGGAGGAGACGGGCCTGGAACTGGCGCGGAACGCGAAGGGCTAGACGAGCAATTCCGAATGCAGGGTTCACGGATGCGGTGACGATGTCCACCAACGGGTTGTGACGACGGGGTCGGTGCATCTCCTTACCGCACTGTACGTGCACATCGGCGACCGCCTGAAGGCCCTGCGCCGGTGTGGCCGACCGCCTCGGCTGACCGACGCCGAACTGGTCAGCCTGGTCGAGGCCCAGGCCGTGCTCGGCTTCCATTCGGAGGCCCGTTGGCTGCGCTTCACCCGCACTCAACTGCACGCGCTGTTCCCCGACCGTCCCAGGCCCGGCTTGCACCAAGCGCTTACGGGCCGCGACGGACCTGGTCAAATGGGCCATGCGGCGCCGGAACGGCCACGCGCCCCCGCCGCGCCCGAGGTCGCCCTGGAACCCTGCCAACCTAACAACTCGTCGTGGCAGTTCAGTCGATGCCGCAGGTCGATGTAGATGACGTTCCAGCGCACCCCGATCCGTTCATCAGCGATGCGCGTCATTGTCGACGCCGCCGCCCGCCAGTACGTTGCTGAAGATCGGATTGACTCCGCGTCGATCCGGTCCGCTCCACTGCCGCGGCACGGTCCCAGGGGTCGAACCCGCGAGCGCGCAACCCGCGACACGCAGCCCTGCCCGCCTTCCGGCGCGCAAGAGCCTGCTTCGTCGTCACCCTCAGCACCCAGCCTCCGCCCGCGGCGCCAACGCCCGAGCTCCCGCCGAGACGCGGTTCGTTACCCCGAGCGCCAGGATCCGGCTCTCCGCGGCATCGGGAGCGTGGTCGTGATCAACGTACATACGAGGGTGAACACGACACCAAGGATGGTCAGACCGGAGGTCGTGGTGGCGAACAGCTCGCCCGTGGCACGTCGGCTGTGCGCCACGCGAGTTGGGAGCCCGGAACAGGAACCAGAGACAGCTGCGAGCAGCGCACAGACCGCTGAGACCGAGTGTGCCCAGTTTTCCGCCGTGAGCCACCCGGCAAGGCGAGCAACGTACGCAAGGCGAGGCCGGCAGAGGGCATGCCGCGCACAAGCCGTCGACGCCGTTACGCCTGCGAACCGGTTCCAGCTCTTTGCGCAGATGACGTCAGCCCGGCACGGACGCTGCCCGCTCCACCTCGACAAGTTGCCTCAACTTTGCCCTTGTCTCGGC
This sequence comes from Streptomyces beihaiensis, assembly GCF_026274175.1. Classification (GTDB taxonomy): domain Bacteria; phylum Actinomycetota; class Actinomycetes; order Streptomycetales; family Streptomycetaceae; genus Streptomyces; species Streptomyces beihaiensis. The sequence continues at coordinate 7,391 of NZ_JAPHNL010000336.1, read as the reverse complement.
GTCCGTCGAGTAGATCACCGTGCCGACCATGCCACGGGTGAGCAACACCTTGTACGTGTTGCGGATCAGCCGGTCCACGTCGGCATCGGGAGTCGACTTCTTGAACACGGGGTCCTTGGACGCGGCCCGGTCGGTGACCCAGCGGTCACCGCGCCACACGAGATCCGGGCCGAGGATCACACCGCTCCAGTCGTACTCGAAACCCTGCGCCGTGTACACGCAGCCGACCTGGCCGAACCCGGCCGGATCCGTCGCCCACAGCGCGGCAGGGGGTGCGCCCGCGACCGCCCTGTCACCGAACACGTTCCACGGGCGCTCCCATTCCCCGATGACGACATCCGCCGGCAGCGCCTGGCCGGGTGGCACCTTCTTCGTCCACTTCCAGCAGTATCCTGCCGACATCCGGGCGCTGTAGCCCGACGAGCGCCGTCCGTCCAGGAAGGACTCCATCTCCTGCGGGCTGTCGACGACCATGAGCTGCATCTTGCCGTCCGGCTCCCATTCCAGAGCACCGCCAGGCTCCAGCCCCAACAGCCGTACCACCCACCGCAGGTACGCGTCGCTGCCACCACACCGGAACTGGCTGTCCAAGGGGACGACTCGACAGTCGAGCCCCTTGTGCGCCGCGGCCGCCTGGATCTCCGCGACCGTTCCCATCTCGCCGGGCCTCACGACCTGGTGCTCGTCCAGGAGGAAGACGGGTACGCGCGCCGCGTCGATGAGTTCCTCGATCTGGGGTTTGCCGGTGCGGTCCGCCGCGCGGGTGTAGCGATTCGCGGACGTCTCGCGCATGCGGTGGGCCTCGTCGCAGATGAGAACCTCCAGACCATTGCGTTCGGCCGTCATGAAGCTGTTGAAATACTTGAACAGCTCGCGCACCTGGGGCTTCCGAGCGCCCGCCACCTTCCGCATCGTGGTCGTGAACGAACTGGACCCGGTCGCGTGCAGCGCGGTGACTCCCTGTCGGTACAGCTCGCCGAGGAGAGACAGCGCGATGACGCTCTTGCCTGTGCCGGGGCCGCCCGTGACCACCACGACCTCCTTGTGGTCGGACTGTTTGGAACGGCGTACGGCGTTCATCACCATTCGGTAGGCGACCTGCTGTTCATCGAGCAGCACGAACTGTTCGCGTTCGCGTACCTCTTGGGCGGCGACGGCCATCAACTGCTTGGAGGGACCGACCTTCCCGCTGATCAGCTCGTCGGCCGCGGAAGCTCCTGGCGCGCTGGTCAGCCTCGTCCGCAGATAGTCGATGAACTCCCCGCGCCGGGCGCCGATGAACAGCCGCCCGTAGTCGTCCTGCTCGGCCTCGAACAGTCCGCTGACGCCGAATTCGGTGGCGTTGTGCAGGTACGCGGCTCCGCTCAGCCGCTCCGGATGCTCGGCGAGCACACTGTTGAAGGAGGCCAGGTAACGGCAGTACCCGCGTACCTGGTCGACTGGGTTCAGCACGGGCCGCGCGTACGTTTCCAGGCGGCACAGTGTGGGATTGTCGTCGTCGGGTTCGGCGCTGCTCCACTGTTTCAGCTCGACGACGACGTACGACGGCATACCGGTCTTCGGGTGAACCCCGACGAGCACGGCGTCAGCTCGTTTGCTGTTGAGCGGCAGCCCGTACTCCAGGAGCATCTCGACCTGCCCGAGCCCGGCGTCGTTCAGCGCGCTCGCGAGCACGGGGATACTGCGCTCCCAGGCACGCACTTCCGAGCCGCTGGGCTTGTGGCCGTGCACGTGGACGAACTGCTCCGTGAGACGGAGGAAGAGAGAGCCGGACAGGCACTCTGCGGCGACCGCGGAGGCGGAGTCGCGGAACAGCAACGGATGCTCCCAGGCAGCACGAAGTGACTCGTGCGGGTGGGGGCATGTCCTTCGTGACTCCGCGTGGCGGAGCGGAAGCCCGGCGGGCCGCAGCTATGACACGATCAAGGCTACCTGCGCACTTTCCGGTATGCGGGCGGGAGGGGGGGGCACCTTCCGCGGTGAGTGTCGGGGCGGCGCCGGGGATGTTCTGCAGCCCGATGGCACCCGGAACAAGCCGACGGAGCGCGCTCTGCGTCTCGGGGTCCGGCGAATAGAGCAAGGTGCCGACGATGCCGCGTGTCAACAGCACGTGGTACGCATTGCGAATGCAGCGCTCTACCACGTCGTCCTCTACCGGACCGCGGAAGGCGGGGTCGCGGGAGGCGCTCCGATCCACCACGAACTTTCCATCGCGGAATACCAGATCCGGCCCGATGATCACCGCGTTCCAGTCGTACTCGAAGGTTTGGGCGGTGTAGACGCAACCGACCTGGTTCACCCCTCGTTTGTCGGTCGACCAGATACTGGCCGACGGCGCGCCCGGTACATGGTGTCCGGGTTTGACGTTCCATGGATGTTTCCACCGCCCGATGCGCACATCTTCGACGAGTCGCCCTTCCTGTGGATTGCTCCATGGCCAGCAGAAGCCAGCCGTGATGCGTGCGTCGAAGTTCTGCAGGTGGCGTTCCTGGACGAATTGCTCCACCTGCTCAGGTGAGTCGGCCACAGTCAACAGCATGCGACCGTCGGCCTTCCACCCGATCGGATCGGACACACCGAGCCCCAGAAGCTGTTGCACCCAGCTCTGGTAGCGCTTGCTGCCGCCCTGCCGGAAAGTGGCCGTGAGATCGGTGGTGTCGACGGTGCAGCCGAGCTGCTCAGCGACCGTCCGGAGATAGGCAGCGGTGCCGACCTCGTCCGGACGAATCGATTGATGGTCGTCGAGGAGGAAGACGAGCACCTTCGCGGCGCGAATCAACTCTTCGACCTGAGGCTTGTCGTCGTCCCGGAGCTCCCTGGGCGTCCAGCGATCCGTCGACGTGTATCGCACACGGTGGGCCTCGTCGCAGATCAGGACGTCGATGCTGTCCGGGGGCGTCTTCGTGAAGCTGTTGAAGTACTGGTAAAGGGTGTTCGCCGCCCTTCTCTTTCGGGCCACTTCGCCATGGCGGGCTCTTCCGACGTAGAGCTCTCGCAGGGTTTGCGTGTAGGCACGGGAGCCGCTGGCGAGCACCGCAACTTGGTTCTTGAGCCCGAGCTGACGCTGGAGCTCGAGCGCGACGGCACTCTTTCCGCTTCCGGGCCCTCCGCGAAGGATGTATACGCGTTTTGGCCCGCCTTCGATTCCGAGTGCGGTCTTCTCCAAATGCCGCATGATGCGGTCGAAGGCGATGTACTGCTCGTCGAGCAACGTCAGCCCACCCCCGAGGAAGGGGCGGTCGGTGGCCAGTTCAGTGACCTTGCGAAGGGGGTCCTTACGGGCATCCTCCAGGGCCTGCGCGGCCCTTGCGCCGGAGCGTCTCGCGAACCTCGAGGTGAGCGCCCGACGGAATCGATCCAGATCGTCCAGGGTGTAAAGAGCTCCATGATCCGTCTCGGGCAGATCGAACAGCGCCTCGACGTTGGCGTCCCTCGCGTTGTGCAACAGGGCGAGGCCCGCGAGCTGGTCCTCGTTCTCCCGCAACGGTCGCAGGTACCGCATCATGTAATCGCAGTAGAGCTGGACCTGGCGGACCGGATGCAGCTTGTTCTTGTCTCCGAAACCGAGGTCCACTGCGACAGGGCACTCAGGGTCGACAGTGGCGCGCCGTACCTGCTTCAGCTCGATCGCCAGGTACGAGGCGGCTCCCGTGCCGGGGTGCTCCCCGCACAACACCAGGTCGACGGCGGAGCTGGTGTGCGGGAGATCGACCTCGATCTGTACTTCCACAGCGTCCAGACCGCATTCAAGCAGTGCGTTCACCACGACAGGGATGCTGTTGTTCCAGGAGGCGATGTTGCTCTCGTCGGCCCGGCGCCCTTTGGCTTCGCGGTAGAGCGCCACCAGTTCCTGGGTGAGGGGGGTCCGGTCCTCGCCTGGACGCGTCTGGATGAGTGGTGCGAGTTCGGCTGCGGACAGCTGCAGAAGCACAAAGGATTCCCGGGCACGAAGTGACTCGTGCGGGTGGGGGCATGTCCTTCGTGACGCCGCCGTAGCGGAGCGGAAGCCCGTCGGGCCGCAATGACCCTTCGCACAATAGCGCGTGGCGCGTGAGGACGGGAGGCGATCTCCGCGCACGAGCCGAGTGCCGCGGCAAGGAGCGAACGGCCAGAACCTGCCCCGGAATAGAACTCTGGGCGGGCGAATTCCCTCGCTGAACAAGCGGTATGGGTGGAGTGGGCGGGCTCCCGGAGTAGCCCGCCCACCACTCGGCGTTCAGCCGAAGTGGTGCGCCGCAGCCTGCAGAATGATCCACAGTACATTCGCACCCAGGCTACCCGCGGCGTTCACGATGACGTCGCGGAGCCAGGTCCGACGCTCAGGCGCGTACTCGAGAGGACCCATGTGAGTGTGTCTCCTTCAGTGTGGGCCGGATGGCTGGGAGGGCTCCCGCCGGGAGCTTCCGACCTCACTGAGAGGTCGCCATGTGGCTCATGGACCTACACATCCGCACTGAAATGCGACGCACTGCGAGTTTCTACGAGTACACCCTTCCAGGAAGAGCGCACGGGCACTCGGTAACTCTAACGCACAAATGAGAGGCATGAGAAAGGAGTTGAACCTGAGGGGTGCGACACCGGCCGTTCCGCCGAGAGCCCCTCCCACAGCGCGCGCCGGGTCCGCGTCCGTCGGGCCAGGGCCTTGGCGCGGTCGGGAAGCGCGGCGCGCGCCGCGTACAGCTCGCGGATGGTCAATCCGAGACGGATCAAGGACTCCTGCGTGAAGCCAGGCAGCTGAGAACCTGTACGGCGCGCGGGTTGTCGAAACGGGGGCTGGTGCCGAAGCCGGTGGCCAGACGCTGCGCGAGGGGCTGAACTCCCCGCCTGGTCGAATTGGACGTTCCCTACGAGGAGAAGGACGAGGCGAAGGAGCAGCTTCGTGCCCGCTGGGACCCGAAACGCCGCCAGTGGTACGTGGACGCCCACCGGGTCACGCCCGGACAAGCCGCCCGGTGGCTGCCCAAGAAGTCAAGCCCGATGCGGATGTGGCAGGTACCCGCCTGATGGGGCGAGTTTCTCGACGAAATGGCTGCCAGGCAGCCCTTCACTCTCGCTAATGTGTCGACCATGGACCCAGAAGTCGCAGCCCTCGCCACCGCCGGCGCCACCACCCTGGTCACTCAGATGACCACCGATGCCTGGATCGCGTTGCGCGGCCGGTTCGCGCGTGTGCTGTCGCGGGGGCGAGAGCGGGAGCGGGACGCGGAGGAGGCCGTGTCGACCGAACTCGACGCCGCACGCGAGGAGCTGATCGCCGCCCGAGCCGACGGCGACGAGGCGACGGTCGCCGATGTAGAGGCGGAGTGGCGGTCGCGGATGCGACGGGCGTTGGCCGCGGATCCGGCACTTGCCGATGAACTACGGGGAATTCTTGATGAGTTGGCGTCCAGCGAGCAGCAGGACGGCCCGCGCATCGTGAACAACGTCGTGAACAACCTGCACGGCGGCGTGCATTACGGGACCACGATCCAGGCGGGGATTGTGGGGTCGCCACCGCGTCGCAACTGAGGCGCGCGCCGAGCGCTGACTCGATAACGTGACGGCATGCCTGAGATGTCCGGTGATGCCGATGCAGCCTTTCTGAACCGCCTCGCCGACCGCCTCGCCGCGCTGCCCGGCGTCCGCGCCGTCGCGCTCGGCGGATCGCGAGCCCAGGGCACGCACACCGCCGCGAGCGACTGGGACACCGCCGTGTACTACCGAGGGAGCGAGGGCGCGTTCACGCCTCAGGATCTCCGGGACCTGTGCGAACTGCGGGCGACCGAGTGGGACGGCGAGGTCTCCGAGATCGGCGGATGGGGCGGAGGCGTCTTCAACGGCGGGGCCTGGCTGACCGTCGAAGAGCGGCGCGTCGACGTGCACTACCGCGATCTCGACGTCGTCGAGCACGAACTTGCCGAGGCCGATGCCGGGCGGTTCCACTGCGAACCCTTGATGTTCCATCTCGCGGGCATCCCCTCGTACCTCGTCGTCGCCGAACTCGCCGTCAACCGCGTGCTGCGCGGCCAGACACCACCCGGACCCGACCCGTATCCGCCCGCGCTGCGCGAGTCCGCGCCGCGCGAATGGTGGGGGCGTGCTGACATGACCCTGCGGTACGCCCTTGCCAACAACGCTCCGCGCGGCGGCCGCACGGAGGTCGCCGGGGCCGTCGCCGTCGCTGCCATGCAGGCCGCCCACGCCGTACTCGCCGCGCGCGGGGAATGGGTGACCAACGAGAAGCCACTGCTCGAACGTGCCGGAGTGCGAGACGTCGACGACATCGTCGGGAGGATGCGGGCCGATCCCGACTCGCTCGCCGACGCCGTGACGCAGGCACGTGAATTGCTACGGAGGAAAGTGGCCGGGGCCGGGGAAGGCGGGCGCGGGGCCGTACACCTCGCGTAGGGAACGGGGAGCCCTGCCCGGCCGGGCCCCTGTCACAGGTACCTGTCACATTCGGGAAACGCGGGCGTTTCCTCGCCTCCACGCACGGCCGGTAACCTGGACGCACCCGTTCAGGCCAGGCCGATGTCGTCCGGCACCACCCGTGTGACCACGCCACGTGTCCGGTTCACGTGTCCAGCTCACGTGCCCGATCCGCGTGTCCGGTTCACGTGCCCGACGACAGGAGCCCGCGCACCGCCATGACCGGCCGCCGCCTGCACTCGCTTCCTCCCTGGCTGAGCCACGCCCTGCGCGCCCAGCGTGCGCCCGTGCCGTGGGCCGCCGTTGTGCGCGGGGCGCTGGCTGGGGGGCCGCTGCTGCTCGCCGCCGTGTTCGCCGGGCGGCCGTCCAACGGCGTGCTGCTCGCACTGGGAGCCATGTTGGCCGGGGTCAACGACCGGCCGGGGACGCGGCGCGCCGCCGTGTGGCGTATCGGTGCCCCCGCGCTCGCCGGCGCCCTGGGGCTGATCATCGGCACAGCGCTCACCGGAAGCGCCGTGCCGCTCGTCGTCGCGTGTGGCGTGCTCGGCCTTGTCGCGGGCGCGTCGAGCGCGGTCGGAGCCGTCGCCTCCGCCGCCGGATCGCAACTGCTTGTCGCCGTCGCCGTGGCCGCCGGGATGCCGCTGCCGGAGGCCGGATGGCTGCGGGCACTGCTGTACGTGGGCGGCGCCGGGTGGCTGATTCTGCTGCGACTCGTGCTCCCATCACCCACCGGAGTGAATCGCGGCCGCTCCCGGAACTCGCGCGGGACCCCCCTGAGTTATCTGTACGACGGCGAACGCACCGCCGTCGCCGCCGTGTACGACGCCATCGCCGACCTGCTCGACGCGGTCGGAGGTCCGGACGCGCGAGCCCGCCGCGCCGCCCTGACCGCCGCCCTCGACCAGGCGCAGGACGCCCTCCACGGCCCGCGGCTGCGCTGGTACGCGGGGTCCGCGGCCGAGCGACGGCTGCGCGCGCAGTAC
>NZ_JAPHNL010000335.1 GCF_026274175.1 Streptomyces beihaiensis | reverse complement strand
CTGGCGCCGGGCGCGCGCCGCGTTCATCGACCGTATGCGCCGCCGTATCGGCTTCTGGATCGCAGGCTACGAGCCGTGCGACGACTGGGATTGGTAGGCGATCGCCCGTGAAGTGGTGGCCCCGGCGCGCGCCGCGCCGCGACGACGACGCGGGCCCGGTCCTCGTCGGCGACGTGTGGATGGATGCGCGCGGCCGTCCGCGCAGCAGCTGGCGTGCGACGGCGCGCGCCACGTGGGGCCGTCGGCTCGGGTTCGCGGTGCGCGGCATGCGCCAGGCCGGGGCGTGGCTCGCTGGTGTCGAGTCGCGTGGCGCGATCGAGAAGCGCGCCATCACCTCGGTGCCGTGGAACCAGGGGGGCCCGACGGCTTCCGGCGGCGCGGTCACCGTCGATCGCGTGCTGCGCCTGGCCCCGGTGTACGCGGCTGGGCGGCTCCTCGCATCCAACCTGGCCTCTGCGCCGCTGCGGCAGTTCCGGGAGACGAGCGACGGCGTGCAGCTGCTGCCGCTCAGCTCCCTGTTCAACGGGCCCTCGTCGCAGGGCAACCTCAACGACTGGATGTGGCGGGCCGTCTTGTCGATGGTCTACCGGGGCAATGCGGTCGGCTACATCACCGCCCGCGACTACCTCGGCTACCCGACGATGGTCGAGTGGCTGCCGATGGACTGGGTGCAGGTCGTCGACTCGATGCCGTACGGGCGCGGCAGCTTCGTCAACCCGATCTGGTACGTCCTCGGCCACGAGGTCGACCCCGTGGACCTGGTGCACATCCCATGGTTCACGCTGCCCGGCAAGATCCTCGGCCTGTCGCCGATCGGCGCGTTCGCGTCGATGGCGACCACCAGCCTGGCAGCCCAGGAGTACATGGAGGCATGGCACGCCACCGGCGGCGTCCCCCCGGGAACCTTCAAGAACACGGCGAAGAAGGTCGACCAAGCCGAGGCCGCCGTCATCAAACAGCGTCTGGTGCAGGCCATCAAGACCCGGCAGCCGATCGTCCACGGCACCGACTGGGACTACACGGCCATCACCGTCCCCGCGTACGAGGCCCAGTTCATCGCCACGCTGAAGCTCGGTGCGACGCAGCTTGCCGCGATCTACGGGGTGCCGCCGGAGCTGATCGGCGGTGAGACCGGCGGATCGATGTCCTACAGCTCGCCCCAGCAGCGGGAGATCGAGCTGATCCAGTTCACGCTGCTGCCGTGGATGAGCAAGCTCGAATCTCACCTGTCGATGCTCACTCCGCGCGGGCAGTGCGTGAAGTTTGACGCTGACGCCCTGGTGCGCCTGGACCCGCTGACCCGCTGGTCGATCCACGAGAAGAAACGGCTCATCGGCGCCGCGAACATCGACGAGATCCGCAACGACGAGCACCGGCCGCCGCTGCCGAACGGCCAGGGCCAGGACTACACGCCGCTGCCGATCGCAGCGGGCGTCTCCGTCCGCCCCCCGACGATCCGCGGAGGCTTCCGCGAGGTGATGGACCCGGACGCCTTCGACTGGTCGCGGCCGGCCAACGACGACTGGCCGCAGCCACTCAAGGAGGACGACATCCATGGCTGACCAGGGCAACATCACCACACCGCACGCCGCCGACCTCAACGCCGCGGCCCTCCGGTATGCGACAGCGCAGGGCTGGGCGATGGCGGATGGCTCGTATCCGATCCGGCCCGCGAACATGCACGGCCGGCAGGACCTGGAGTCGGCGATTCGTGCGGTGGGCCGCGGCGGCGCCAGCCACGACGCGATCCGCGTCCACATCATCAAGCGCGCGCAGGCCATCGGCCTGAGCGACCTCATCCCCGACAACTGGGCCGCCGACGGCAGCCTGACCGGTCAGAACAGCCTGGAGGGCACTGTGGAGATCGAACGCCGGTACACCTCCGGCGACACCGGCAAGGCCGAACTGCGCGCCGACAACGGTCAGAAGCGCATCGGCGGATACGCGGCCGTCTTCAACCGGCAGTCGAAGAATTTGGGGGGCTTCATCGAGGTCGTCGACCCGATCGCCTTCAACCAGAGCCGGGGCGACGGCTGGCCCGAGGTAATCGCCCGCTACAACCACGACGACAACCAGCTGCTCGGCACCACGGCGGCAGGGACGCTGCGCATGGGCATTGACGCGTACGGCCTGTCGTACGACGTGGTGCCGCCGGCGTCCATGTCGCACGTGGTCGAGCTGGTCGAGCGAGGCGACGTCCGCAAGTCCAGTTTCGCCTTCAGGACGCTGGACGACGACTGGACGATGACCGACCAGGGATACCCTCTGCGGCGGCTGGTGGGCGCGCAAGTCGTCGACGTCGCCCCGGTCAACACGCCCGCTTACGCGGACACCTCGGCGGGTCTGCGCTCGCTGGCGAAGAAGTTCGACGCCGACCTCACCGAGGTCCGCTCACTCGCCGAGGCCGACGAGCTGCGCCGGTTCTTCGTCCGCAGCGACGGGCCGTCCCCGGCGCGCCCGAAGAAGAAGGGCATGCCAGCCCACGCCGCTGCGGCGGCGCTGCTGGCCCGCCGCGAAGACCCGTACGTCTGAGCCAGCAGGGCCGCGTACGCACTGCACCACCAAGACCCCCATCACATGGGGGCGGCACGACAGTCCTGGACCGCGTAACCGCACCGCCACGGCATCAACTTGGGCAACCCCCGGTCGGTGACCGCTCTGGGCGCGGCGAAGCACACAACGGACGGCCGTGCGACACGGAGAGGGATCAGCGGACCGCCGGTTGCGAAGAGGCGCCGGCCACCGGCACCCCGAGGGGTGTGGGACCGCGAGGGCTCCCGGTCGAGATCGATTCGATCGGACGGGAGTCCACCCATGTCGGACATGGTGAAGAAGCTGCGGGAGCGCCGCGGCCAGGTCTTCGAGCAGATGAAGGCGATCGCGGACCGCGGCGTCGAGGAGAACCGCAATCTCACGGCCGAGGAGCAGGGCCAGTGGGACGTGATGAACGAGGAGCTGGACCAGCTCGACGAGCGCATCAAGTCCGCGCTGGACACCGAGCAGCGAGCGAGGGACGCCGACGACGCCTTCAACCGGCTGCACGGCGGCAAGAAGAGCACCGGTCAGGGTCCGGGTGACGGCGGTCAGCGCGGCGGCCAGGGCGCGGGCGACGGCGGCAACCAGGACGAGCTGCGTGCGTGGATGCGCGGCGAGACCCGCAGTCGCTACTACGACGTCCGTCCCGAGGGGCGCATCGACTGGCGGGGTATCCAGCAGCGCGCCCTCACCATCGGTGCCGCGACCGGGGGCGGCGACACGGTCCCGACGACGTTCTACGACCGGCTGGTGCAGCACCTCATCCAGAACTCGGCGATCATGCAGTCGGGTGCGATGGTGCTCAACACCGACTCCGGCGAGACCATCCAGGTCCCGAAGACGACCGCGCACAGCTCGGCGTCGATCGTCGCCGAAGGCGGCACGATCGGCGAGTCCGACCCGACGTTCGGTCAGGTCGAGCTCGGCGCCTACAAGTACGGCACTCTCATCCAGATCAGCCGCGAGCTGCTCGACGACACCGGCGTCGACCTGGAGGGCTACCTCGCCATGCAGGCCGGGCGCGCGCTCGGCAACGCGTTCGGCGCGCACGCCATCGTCGGTGACGGTACGGCGAAGCCGCGCGGTGTCGTCACCGACGCCACCGTCGGCATTACCGGCGGCACCGGGGTGGGCGGCGCGTTCACCTCGGACGACGTCATCGACCTGTTCCACTCGGTGATCGCCCCGTACCGGCGGTCCCAGGCGGCGGTGTGGATGATGGCGGACACGTCGATCGCGTCGATGCGCAAGCTCAAGGACACGACCGGCCAGTACATCTGGCAGCCGGGCCTCCAGGCCGGTGCCCCGGACACGATCCTCGGCAAGCCGGTCCTCATGGACCCGAACGTCGCCGCGATCGCCACCTCCGCGAAGAGCATCATCTTCGGTGACATGTCGCAGTACTTCGTCCGCCTCGCGGGCGGCGTGCGCTTCGAGCGGTCGGACGAGTACGCATTCGACACCGACCTGGTCACCTTCCGGGCGCTGATGCGCGCGGACGGTGCGCTCGTCGACCTCACGGGCGCGGTGAAGGTCTTCCAGGGCGCCGCATCCTGACCACCATCTGGTACGGGCGCCCGCTGCGGCGCCCGTACCGGGCCATCGACTCGACATGGAGGGCGTCATGCCGTCCCCGACCGTCTTCAACGAGGCCACCAGCCAGTGGGTCCATGCGGCGGCCATCGCCGACCCGTCTGGCGGCACGACACCGGACGCCGAGGGCCGCACAGCCGTGGTGTCCATCCTGGCCGTGCTCCGAGGCGCGGGCGTCATCGCCGGTGCCACCGACCTGAACGTCAGCCAGACCTGGAACGGGCCCACCAACCAGGTCGCGCAGCACCCGGCCATCGCCGACCCGTCCGGCGGTGCCTCCCCGGACGCGGCCGCGCGTACCGCGATCGGCTCCGTCCTTACAGTGCTGCGCTCCACCGGGCTCATCGCCGGAGGCACCACCGGCCCTGCGTTCGTGCTCGACGGCGCGCAGCACCAGTGGGCGGACGGCGCCGACATCACGGACCTGGCGGTCGACGGCAGCGCCGACGACCAGCTGCGCACCGCCCTCAACTCCGCTCTGGCCGCCATGCGCCTGGCCGAGCTGATCGCATAGGAGCGAGCAACGTGAAGATCCGCATGAAGGCCGAGGTGTCCGGGGCCCGCAACGGCAGGCCCTGGCCGCGCCGCGGCGGCATCGTGGACGTGTCGGACGCCGAGGGCGCCGACCTGTGCGCGTCCGGCATCGCAGAGCCCGTCGCCGACGCCGCAGGCGACGTCGAGACAGCCATCCCGGCCACCGACGCAGAGCAGCGCCAGCCGCCCGAACGAGAGCCGCGGCCGGAGCAGTCGGGCCCCCTGACGACCGACACCGCGCCCGCTCGCAAGACGCCCGCACGCAAGACGGCCGCGAAGAAGACCGCGGCCCCCGCCGGGGACTGACCGGCCGTGGCGTACGACCTCGGCGCGGTGGCACAGCTGGACGCCACCGTCACGGACGCGGCCGGTAACCCGGCGGACAGCGACACCATGACGCTCACGATCACGCTGCCTGACGACAGCACGGTCAGCGTCGACCCGGTCACGCCGACATCGACGGGCTCGTACAGCTACGCCTACACCACGACGCAGCCCGGACGGCACCTGGTGCGCTGGCTGGGCACCGGCACCAACCCGTTCGCCCAGGCCGATGTGTTCGACGTCCGCGAGCAGGCCCCGGTCGCGATCGTGTCCCTCGCCGACGCCAAGGCGCAGCTGAACGAGGCCAGCAACGTGGACGATGACGAGCTGCGGGGCTACGTCACCGGCGCCAGTCTCGCCGTGGAACGCGAGCTGGGAACGATCGTCGCCCGCCGGCCCTTCAGCGAGCGCCGGACCGCCGACAGCGACGGCCAGATCCTGCTCAGCAACGTGCCCGTCCTCGCGGTGACCGGTGCCGTCAGCGCAGACGGCACCACTACGTGGGCGGCTGCCGACCTCGACGTGGACACCGATACCGGCCTGGTCACCGCCGTTGCGGGTGCGGCCCCGCTTGCGGGCGACGTCGACTGCACGTACACGGCGGGCCTGCGGATCGTGCCTGACGACTACCAGCTGGCGACGAGCATCATCATCCAGCACCTGTGGGAGACACAGCGCGGACGGTCCGGCGCCGTCCCCGGCGGCAGCACCGAGCCGGAGTACATGTCCGGCCGCGGATTCGCTCTCCCACGGCGCGCCCTGGAGCTGCTCGACACCCCGCTGCCGGGGGTGGCGTAGATGACGAGTGCTTCCCGCGTCCCGGAACTGATCGACGCCTTCATGACGGCGCTGACCGCAGCGGCAGGTCTCAACGGTGTGCAGATCGTTGACGGGCCCCTCGTGGCCACCTCCAGCGCCAGCGAGTTCGTGTTCGTCGGCTACGACGGCGACCCGCAGGGCGAGTTCATGACGGCCCAGACGACCCAGGAGTGGGCAGGGCTCGGCGCGCGGGCGAAGACCGAGGACATCACCTTGACCGGCGCCGTCCTCGTTCAGCAGGGGGCGACGGACGTGAAGCCGTGCCGGGACCGCACCTTCGCCGTCTTCGCAGAGGTCGAGGCTGTGGTCCGTGCCGACCCGGCACTGGGGCTGCCGACGCCCACCGTGTGCTCCATCTCCGAGCACACCTTGCACACCGAGCAGACCGACCGCGGCATTCAAGGCCGCCTGCCGTTCACGCTGACCTGCTCCACCCGCATCTGACCATCCGAGCAAGGAGAACCGATGGGCGCCGTACGCCTGCGCAATCTCTTGGGGCCCGTGCACCTGTACGCGCCCCCGGACAGTCCGACCAGCCTGCCCGTGGACGCGGGCCAGGTCGTCACCGTCGCTGGGCCGCTGGAGGAGGCCGACGACGCCTACTTGTGCGGCGAGGGCGACCAGGTCCGCGCCTTCCCCAAGTCCCGCTGGCAGGTCGAGAAGACCCCGCAGCGCACGAAGCAGGCCGACCAGGACACGGTCAGTGAGAAGGGTGGTGGCAGCTGATGGCGACGGGTACAGGTCTCGACGCACAGCTGATGGTCGGCGAGGAATCCGCATGGGGTACCGCGGTGACCACCGACCACGCGTTCGAGTTCAACGACGAGAGCCTCAAGCTCGACCCCAGCTTCCTGGAGCCGACCGGGCTGCGGGTGGGCACCAAGTACAAGCGCGCCTCGCGGGTATCGATCTCCCGCCGGGCGGTGTCCGGTGACCTCACCGTGGAGCACGCCACCCTCGGCATGGGCCTGCTGTGGAAGCACGCCCTCGCCTCGTCGGCGACGCCGACCGCGCTGACGGCCCCTGCCTACGAGCAGGTGCACACGCCGGGTGACTTCCGCGGCCTGGGCCTCACGGTGCAGGTGGGCCGCCCTGAGCCAGCCACCGGCACGGTGCGCCCGTTCACGTACTCCGGCTGCAAGATCGGCCAGTGGGAACTGTCCGTCTCCGACAACGCGATCCCCACGCTGAAGGTGACGTTCGACGGCCGCGACGAGGACACGGCGACCGCGCTCGCCGCACCCTCCTACCTGTCCGGCAGCAAGGTCTTCAGCTTCGCCAACGCGACGTTGAGCTTGGGTGGCACCGCCGCCACCGCGAGCGGGAAGACCACCGTCACCGGAGGCACGGCTGTCGCCACGGTCGTCACCGAGGTCAGCGTGCAGGGCGCCGCGCCCATGGCAGCCGACCGGTACGGCATCGGCAACGGCGGCCTCAAGTCGGAGCAGCTGGAGAACGACACCCCGACGATCACCGGCAGCCTGAACGCCGAGTTCAACAAGGCCGAGCTGTACGACCACTACACCGCCAACGACACGCTGCCGTTGGTGCTCACCCTCACAGGCGACGCGATCGGCGCGTCGGGCAGCAACGACACCCTTGAGGTCATCCTCCCGGCGGTGAAGCTGAAGGCAGCCAGCCCGAACGTCGGCGGCCCGGACATCGTCAGCATGTCGACGGACTTCGAGGCGTACTCCGACGAGTCCAACCCCGTCATCCAGGTCCGCATCGTCTCCGCCGACGCGACCCTGTAGCAGAGGAAAACGTACTGTGATCAAGCTGACCGTCGAGGGCATCGACTACGAGTTCGACGACCAGCGCATGCTGGTCTCGGAGGCCCGCGAGATCAAGACGCTCACGGGCCTCACCGTCCCGAAGCTCTTCGCCGGTGTGGAAGAGGGCGACGGCGACGCCATCGCCGCCCTCGTCTTCCTGGCGAAGAAGCGCGCGGGCGAGGCGCTGCGGTTCTCGGAGCTGGACAGCCTGAACCTGGCCGACGTCGACCTGGAGGTCGCCCCGGACCATGACGAGGCGGTGGCCCAGGCAGCGCAGGACGCCCAGCACGCTGCCGGGGCCCCGGCCCAGCAGGTCGCGGCGGACCCTATGCCGCCGTCCGCCAGTGGGACGACCCCGACGGACGGTACCGGCGATACCTCGCTGCCTTCGCCTACCGGTTCAAATACCACCCCGACGACATCGGCCGTCTGACGCTTGCCGACTTCGACTACCTGGCGGCCGTGTGCGATCAGATGGCGAAGGACGAAGAGCTGGACTAGGCCGGGGCAGCCAGCGTCAGCCCGCACTTCGGGCACGTTGCCGTCGCGGTGGCGCGCCGGCTGGCAGACCCGGCCCAGGCAGCGGCCGTGATGAATGCCGCGATCGCGGCGATGATGGACAGCCACGTCGGATGCACTGCGGCCGGCCAGAGCGCCAGCTTTCCGACCCACGCGCCTGGCACCGTGTAGGGGTGGATGGCGGCGACTATGGCGCCGACAACGCCCGCGGCTTGCAGGAGGGCGAGCCAGGCGAGGACTCCGGACCAGCCGCGCTTCTCGACGGGCTTCACGTCCTGGTCGCAGTGTGCGCAGTGGGCGGCGTCGGCCGACGCGGACTTCTGGAGCGCCTTGATCGCTTCGAGTTTGGCCTGTCCGGTGAGTTCCGGATGCTCGCGCTCGACCTGGTCTCTGGCGTCTCGCAGTCGCATTTGTCATCCCCCTGCTGTGGGCCCGAGTTGGCGCGATGGTCCCACCGCGCCCATATCGGGTCAACACGATCTGTGGAGGTGCCATGGTTGCGGACCTGGAGCTGCGCACAGGCAAGGAGCTGAAGCGGATCGCAGCCGAGCTGCGGAAGATGGACGACAAGCAGCTCAAGAAGGAGTTCTCCAAGGAGCTGCGGGCGGCGGCCCGGCCGATGGTCCCGGCGGTGCGGCAGGCGATCCGGCAGATCCCGTCCAAGCGCGGCTACAGCGCGTCGGGGCTGCGAGGCCGCATGTCCAAGGCCGTGAAGCTCGAAGTGCGCACCACGGGCAAGGAGGCGGGTGTCCGAATCCGTGTGGACGGCCGCAAGATGCCCAGTCACGAGAAGGCCCTCCAGGCATACATGGAGGGCCTGAAGAAGCCCTGGCGGCACCCGGTGTTCGGCAACCGCGATGTCTGGGTGAAGCAGGACCCCAAGCCGTACTTCTACCGGACGGTGCGCCCTCTGGGCGCTGCCTCCAGGGGGCAGGTCAACAAGGCCATCGACCGCGTGGCCAAGAAGATCAGCTGACCCGCCTCGCTGACCCGCTGACTGACTGACTGACTGGCGCCGCTGCGCCCCGACTCCTGCGAGGGGAGGTGGCGCGGTGTCCACGCGTACCACGCGCGTCCTCTACGACCTGGTCGCCCGCGACCGCGCGTCGCGGACGTTCGGGCAGGTCGGTGCGTCGGCGACCCGCCTGTCCCGGCAGGGGGCGGGTGCCGGGGCCGCCCTCGCGAAGGGCCTCAAGGTTGGCGCGGTCGCGGCAGCCGGTCTTGGCTTCTCCGTGCTCAAGGCCTCCGGCGACTTCGAGAAGTCGATGAACCAGGTCCGCGCGGTCAGCGGCGCGACTGGCAAGGACTTCCAGGACCTTCGGGGCCAGGCGAAGGAGCTGGGCAAGACCACCAAGTTCAGCGCGTCGCAGGCCGCGGACGGCATGGGCTTCCTGGCCATGGCCGGCTTCAAGGCCCACGACATCATGGCCGCGATGCCGGGTGTCCTGAACCTGGCCTCCGCCGGGAACATGGACCTCGCGACATCGGCCGACATCGCGTCGAACATCCTGACCGGCTACGGCTACAAGGCCAAGCAGACCGGCAAGATCGTCGATGTTCTCGCCAAGACGTTCACCAGCACGAACACAGACCTCCAGCAGCTGGGCGACGCGTTCAAGTACGCGGGCCCGGTCGCCCACAGCGCGGGGCTCAAGTTCGAGGAGTCGGCTGCGGCGATCGGCCTGATGGGCAACGCGGGCATCCAGGCCAGCCTGGCGGGCACCTCGCTGCGGGGTGCGATCACGCGTCTGCTGGCACCCACCGACAAGATCCAGGCCGCGCTGGACAAGCTGGGCGTGAAGGTCGTCGACAGCCACGACAAGATGCTGCCGCTCGCGGACATCATCGACCAGCTCGGCAAGAAGGGCGCCACCACCAGCGACCTGATGACCATTTTCGGTCAGCGCGCGGGTCCGGCGATGGCCGCTCTCATCGGCCAAGGGGCACCTGCCCTGAGGAAGCTGACCACGCAGTTGGAGCATGCGGGCGGCACAGCCGACAAGATCGCCAAGACGCAGATGAAGGGTCTGAACGGTGAACTCACGTCGCTGACGAGCGCGTGGGAGGGCCTGATGATCCAGATCGGTGACACTGGTGTGCTCACTGCCGCTACCAAGGCGGTCGGTGGCGTCACGTCCGCGTTGCGTGGACTCACAGGGTTCATCGGGAAGCGCGGTGTGCCCGCGGTGAAGATCTTCGCGCACACCCTGAGTGGTCTGATCCCTGTGGGGTCGATCAAGAGCCGGATCTCTCAGGTCCGGTCGCTGGTCAGCGACTTCGTCTCTGGGCTGAGCGGCACCAAGAGCCCGACGCCGAGAGCGCCGATCGACAAGTTCCCCACGACCGTCCTGGGCAGGCTCACTGGATCGCCGCACCTCGGCTCGGGGATGACATCCCCTCTGGGGGGCGCCGGGGCGCCTCTTCAGTCGCAGCCGCACTATGGGTCGGGTCAGGTTGCGCCGTCCAACGGGCGCATCGCGGGCACGTCGATGCTCAGCCCGCATGGCGGATCTGGGCTGGCCGCCCCGTTGATCAAGGCGACGAAGGCCCCGCCGATGTCGGCGGCGAAGAAGCTGGGTCAGCAGCTGCGCGACTCCATCAGCAAGGGAATCAGCGCGGTCGACTGGGGCAAGGTCGGCGGAGCCCTGGGCAAGGCGCTGATCGGGGCACTGGGTAAGGGATTTGACTTCGCCAAATGGTTGGGCAAGGTGCTCGGAAAAACCGATTGGCTCTCTCTGGGAAAGAAAGTCGGCGCCGCAGCTATCCCGTTCATCATCGGATTTGTCAACAACCTGTTCGCGCCGCTGTTCTCCGGGAAATTTTGGAAAAAGCACTGGAAAGATGTCCTGCTGTTCGCGGTGTCCATCATCCCGGTCGGCCGGATCGCGGGCCTCCTTGGGAAAGTGTTCGCGCACATTCCGATCCTCAGGCTTTTCGGCCCGCTCCTGAAGGCCATCGAAAAGTTCGGCGGCCTGATGGAGAAGGGCCTGGGGAGGCTACTCAAGCCCGTCGGCAAGTTCGGCAGAGCTGTCTGGGACGGCATCGTCGAGGGGTTCACGAAGGTGTTCCCGCGCGCTGCGGGCTCGATTGGCAGGCTCCTGGGGCGAGCAGCCCTCAACATCCTCGGCTACGCGGGCCGGTTCGCCGCGGCGGGCGAGCGTCTGATCAAGGGGCTCGGTGCCGGGATCCTCCAGGTCGGCCGCCAGATCGGCAAATGGATCGGCCAGATCACCGGCTGGCTGGTCAAACCGTTCGCCCAGTCGGGCAAGTGGCTGTACAGGGGTGGTCGCTCGCTCGTCCGCGGCCTGATGCGAGGCATCGTGGCCGTCGCGAAGGGCATCGGCGGCTTCGTATACCGCTGGATGATCCGTCCGGTGGTAAACGGATTCAAGACCGCCGGGTCATGGCTGTACAGCGGCGGTCGCGCGGTCGTCGGCGGCCTGAACCGCGGCATCGTGGCCGTCGCGAAGGGCATCGGCAGCTTCGTATACCGCTGGGTGATCCGTCCGGTGGTAAACGGATTCAAGACCGCCGGGTCATGGCTGTTGTCAGCGGGCCGCTCTCTGATCAGCGGTCTCCAGCGCGGTGTCGCCAGCATCGCCAAGGGCATCGGCGATTGGACCATCACACACGTTGTCCGGCCCATCACCAGCCGGTTCAGCCAGGCAGGCTCATGGCTGACGTCGGCGGGCCGCCACCTGCTGTCTGGTCTGAAGAACGGCATCGTGGGCGCGATCAGAGGCATCGGCCACTGGGTGAAGTCGCACATTGTCGACCCAGTCGTGAATGCCGTGAAGCATTTCTTCGGCATCCACTCACCGAGCACGGTATTCGCCGAACTCGGCGGTCACCTGACGGCCGGCCTGCTCAAGGGCATGGCGACCACGGGAGGCAAGGCCATCGCACACCTTGTGTTCGGTGACCTGCCGCACGCACTCAGCCACATCGTCAGCAAGGGCCTCGTGTCGCTCTCTCACCTGCCGAAGAAGGCCGCGGCCGCGCTCGGCAAGGTTGGCGGGGCACTGTCCGGTGTCAGCCCCGGCGCATCCGGGGCGATGGCGCTCGGCGCGCAGATCGCCATGAACCGCTACGGGTGGACCGGCGACCAGTGGAAGGCGCTGCGCACTCTGTGGATGGGCGAGTCCGGCTGGAACTACCAGGCCAAGAACCCCAGCTCGGGCGCCTACGGCATCCCCCAGGCACTGCCCGCGTCGAAGATGGCAACCGCCGGATCTGACTGGCGTACCAACCCGGCCACCCAGATCAAGTGGGGGCTCAGCTACATCAAACGGACCTACGGCAGCCCGGCGAACGCGCTCGCGACGTGGATGTCCCGCTCCCCGCACTGGTACGACTCCGGCGGCTACCTGCCGCAGGGCATGTCCTTGGTGATGAACGGCACCGGCCGCAAGGAGCCGACCGCCGTCTTCACGAGGGAGCAGTGGGACACCCTGCACGCGCTCGCTGCCGGTGGCGGAGGCGCCGTCGAGGTGCGTGTGTTCATCGGTGACCGCGAGCTTCGCGACATCGTCCGCGTGGAAACCGCGCCGATGATCCGGGCCTCGGAGCAGGCGACCTCGCACCGGCAGAAGGTGGGGAGGAGGGTCGGGTGACGATCTCCTATCTCGGGCTGGGGGCGACGGCCAGCAGCGCAGACACTGTGACACCTGCCTACTCGGCAACGCCGACGGCTGGACAGCTCGGCATCCTCGAAGTCGCCTCCGGGCACCCCACTGACAGCGTCCCGTCCACGCCGTCGGGCTGGACACTCGCCGGCAGTTTTTCGGGAGGCGGAGGCACCTTCGGATCCAATGTGGGCCCGCGCCGGATCACCATGTTCGTGCGGGAGATGACCGGTGGAGACGCGCAGCCCACGACATCCATCCCGTCGGGGAGCACGGGGTCTGTCATCGCGGGTGCGATTTCCCTGCTGTCCCGGTCGGCGGGGACCGGCTGGCGGTGGGCGTGGACGGCAGGCGAGGACACTACAGCCGACAGCACGTTTTCCGCGGCCTGTACGACCTCCCTCACCTGGGCTGTAGGCGATTTCGCATGGTGGGGGTACAGCGTCGCCGACTCCGCCAGCGGGCTCGGCACGGCGACGATCGCTGCGACGAGCATCACGTTCGACACGATGGCCGGTCACCTCTCCGCCGCCGTGACGACCGGATACGGAGTGCGGATCGGCGCTGCGAGCACCGCAGTTACCGCCGGCTCGGCGACTGTCGCACCCACCGTCACCGCGAACACGTCCTCTACGACGGGTGTGGCGGGCGTGCTGCGCGTCCGCGAGGCGAGTGCCAGCATCACAGCCACGGCCCAGACGGTAGACCCGCCGCGGAACCTTCTGTCGGTGACGGGCATGCTCGCCGACGACATCGTCACCGCGACGATCTACCGGGAGGTGGGCTCCACCCAGACAGCGGTGCGGGCCGCGTCCAACGTGGACGTGACCGGCACCGACGCGCTGGTCCGCGTCGACGCCGAGCAGCCGTTCGGCGTGGCGGTCACCTATACCGCGGACCTGACGGACGTCAACGGCATCGCATGGACGGTCACCTCGTCGAGCATCACATCCACGGTCGACAGTGACATCATCTCGGACGCCATCACCGGCATCGGAGCACACGTACACGTCGAGGCATGGGCTGACAAACGGCGCACCCGCGACGCGACCGTCCACAACGTCAACGGCCGCCTCGTCGTCGTCGGCAAGACGCGGTCCACCGCGCAGGGCACGGTAACCGTGTCCACGGACACCAAGGACGACGGCGACGCTCTGAGCGACGTGCTGACTGGCGCCACCGAGGGCACGGTCATGATCCGCGCCCAGACATCAGCGGACGGCGTCGACAACTACCTGGCGCTCCTCAACGACGACGAGCGCCGCAACTGGCAGACCCCGTACCGCGAATGGGATCTGGACATCGCCGAAACCGAGGCGTGGCCCGACGTGCTGGAGGCGGCAGGATTCACCCTCCAGGACATCGCCAACAACTACGCCACGCTGCAAGACCTCGCGGACGCCTTCCCCGGCACGCTCCTCGACATCGCCACCTACGACTTCGGGGGGTGACCGGGTGCTCGACATGTCCGCGGAGGCGCTCGCCATCGTGCAGCGCGGCTTCACCATGGCGGTCCGCGCCGAATCCTGGCTCGACGGCGAGCTACTGGCCGACGACATCCCCGTGGCGGACGGCAGCGAAGACCGCGACCGGTCCCTGAACGTTCCGGAGCGGGTCACGCTCACCGTGCCGCGCCGAGACCGCGGCGTCGACTGGGATCCGCGCACTGTGGACCATCCGCTGGCCGCCTACGGACAGCAGCTGCGCATCGACTACGGCGTCGACCTCGGCGGCGGCCAAACCGAATGGATCAACCGGGGATGGTTCCTGATCACCGACACGTCCACCGACGGCAACACAGTCAGCGTCACCGCGCAGGGCCTCCTGTCGCTCGTCGACGAAGCCAAGTTCGTGGCACCGTTCCAGCCCAGCAGCAGCGACACGCTCGTCTCGATCTGCCGTGCCCTCGTCGAGCCCGCCCTCACCGTGACCATCGACGGGACGCTCACGGACCGGTCGGTGCCACTCGGCATGCAGTGGGACGACGACCGCCTCGGCGCCCTCACCGAGGTTCTCGACGCGTGGCCGGCGGACGCCCGCGTCACCGAGGACGGCTATCTCCTCATCGAGCCCCTCACAGACACCGGCACAAGCGTGCTGGACGTCACCGATGACCCGTCGACCGGCACGGTCGTGCAGTGGCGCGGAGCCGCCACCCGCGACGGCGCCTTCAACGTCGTCGTCGCGCAAGGCGAGTTGAGTGACGGCACCCAGATTCAGGGAACCGCCTACGACACCGACAGCAACAGCCCTTACCGCATCGGCGGCCCCTTCTCGCCGCTGCCCGTGCCGTACACGATGTCATCGCCGCTGCTCACCTCGGTCACAGAATGCCGGTCCGCCGCATCCACCACACTGGCCCGCCTACGCCGCACCGCATACCGCAAACTCGACATCAGCATGGTGCCGCACCCTGGCCTCGTCACCGGCGACTATGTGACCGTCACCGGGGCCGGGCTCACGGGATCCCTCTGCGTCATCGAGACGATGAGTCTGCCGTACTCGACCAGCGAGATGACCGTCACTGTGAGGGTGCTCGATGGGTGACGCAGCAGACCTCCGCGTGTCCCTCGCCGGGCAGGGCTCACTCGTCGGTGTCGCAGCCACCGACGCATCCAGCGACGCCTGTCTCGTCAACGTCGCCAACGTCACCGTGACCGCACGGGTGGTGCCCGGCGTGACCGTGGCCGCCCTCGACCCGGTGCTGATTCTGCGGCGCGGCGCCGTCTACTACGTGATCGCTGTCCTGCCCGGGGCGCCCACGGTGACGCCGACACCGGCACCGGCACCAGACGTGACCACCGACACCGGCGACAGCGCTCCAGCCCCCAAGCCGGTCACGACCACTGGCACGCTGACGTGCCACCCGGTGGCGACCGCGACGTACCGCGACGGATCCTGGCGGTCCGACGGCGGATCGACGAACTCGTTCGACACCTACCAGGGCCGCTACGCGTACAGCAGCTTCGGGCGCATGACCGGGTGCGCCTTCTACGGCAGTAAGCCCGCCACTCTGTCCGGGGCGACCATCACCAAAGCGACGGTGCGCCTCAGGCGGCTCTCGGCGGGCGCATACTCCGGCCAGCGGCCGACACTGCGGCTCGTCTCGCAGACCACCCGCCCCTCAGGCGCCCCCAGCCTGCACGAATCAACCACCGGACCGTCCTTGGCGGTCGGCGACACCGACACTTTCACGCTCCCCGACAGCTGGGGCCAGGCCATGGTCGACGGCACTCGTGGCGGCCTCGCCATCTACGTCTCGTCCGACGACCCGTACATCCGTCTCGCTGGACGCGGCTCCTACTCCGCGGCCTGGACGCTGACCCTCTACTGGAGGCGCACCTCATGAGCCAGCAGACCCCGAATGGGATCACCTACCCGGAGAGCTCGGACAACGCGAGGATCTGGGAGCACCTCCAGACCATGGCGGAGGACATCGACCCGCAGCTGTCCATGCCGCAGTTGCAGGTGTTCACCGCGTCCGGGACGTGGACCAAGCCGACCAACGCGAAGTGGGTGAGGGTCATCGCGATCGGCGGCGGCGGGGGCGGGGGCGGCTGTGCTGCTACGGCCTCTGGGGCGGCGGCCTGCGCGGGCGGTGGTGGTGGCGGAGGCTATGCGGAGTCGCTCATTGCCGCGTCGTCTCTCGGATCCACGGTGTCCGTCGTGGTCGGCGGCGGCGGGAACGGCGGTGCGGCAGGCGCCAATACGGGCTCAGACGGCGGCAGCAGCAGTTTCGGATCCACTGTCGTCGCGGGCGGCGGGGTCGGCGGCAACGGCGGCTCGTCGTCGACTGCTGAGCTCGCCGAGACGGGTGGTGCGGCGGGCGTGGGGAGCCTGGGGGACCTGCTGCTGTCGGGGGGCGACGGCGGCAACGGGATCGTGTCCTCCGGGCGTCCGGCGATGCTCGGCAACGGCGGCGCAGCCTGGCCCGGCGCCAGCAGGCGCGCTCCTGCCACGACTTTCTCCGGGCAGGCTGGCCTGTCTGCGCCGGATGCGGTGCAGCCGGGGTGTGGTGGGAGTGGTGCCGTGAGCGGTACCGGGTCCAACTCCGCGGTGGCCGGTGGCGATGGCGCCAACGGCATGGTGATCGTCGAAGCGCACTTCTAGGAAAGGGATATAGGTATGCCTTACGAGCCTCCACAGACCACCCAGTCTGGTGTCGCGTGGTCACTCACCTGCCGGTACGGCACGGTCAGCGCAGTCCAGGTGGATCTCAGCATCGTGATCGGGGACAGCGCGACCGAGGCGGACGGAGACGCCGCGCTGCAAGAGCTGGTCAACCTGATCACCGGCGATAGCCAGTTCAGTCAGATCACCGCGCAGAAGGCGTACACCAGCTCCGAGACCCAGGCCATGCAGCCCAGCTGATCGGAGGTCAACCCGTGGGCTACGCCGACCGCAGCAGGCCGCCGTCCGAGTGGCCGGGGCTAGAGACCAGCGGACTGACCACGCTGACCGACGACATCTACTACGGCTGGCTGGAACATGAGGCCAACCCGATCTTCTGGCATTGGTGCGTGGCGCTTGAGGGCGTCCCCGAGGACCGCAAGGTTCATGAGGGCTGCTGGGTGGCTGCTGGCGCGAGCGCGCACCGGCTCGTCTCCCGCGAGCCGCTTCATCTAGAGCCGTCTCTGCTGTGGCGCTGCTGCGGCCTACACGGCTTTGTCCGCAACGGAGTCTGGGCCCCTGCCTGACCTGCCCCCACTCCCGCACGCCCCGCGCCACTGGCCGGGGCCATCACGTTCCTGGAGGCACCCCGTGATCAAAGGCGTCGACGTGTCCAGTCGCCAGCATGCTGATTTCAGCACGTCAGGCAGGGACTTCGCGATCATCAAGGCGACCGAAGGCCACAGCTACACGAACCCCGAGCAGGAGGTGCAGGCGGCGCACGCGCGTGACGCGGGCCTGGTCGTCGGCTTCTACCACTTCCTGTGGCCGGGCAACATCGCCGAGCAGGCGCGCTTCTTCGTCGAGAAGTGCGCGTCCATCGAGGGGGACCTGCTCGCCGTCGACTGGGAGACCACCGAGGCTGGCACCCGCGCGAGCTGCGCGGAGAAGGACGCGTTCATCCGCGAGGTGAAGCGCCTGCGGCCGCATCACCGCGTGCTGCTGTACTGCAACCGCGACTACTGGCTCCACCACGACACCAGCTCCTATGCGGGTGATGGCCTGTGGATCGCCGACTACGTGACGGCGGGTGAGCCGCGCATCACGGCGACGTGGCGCTTCCACCAGTACACCGACCGGCCGGTAGACACGAGCGTGGCCCAGTTCGCGGACCGGGCGGCGCTGCGCGAGTGGGCCGGTGGGACGGCGCCCGCGGCCCCGGCGCCCGCGCCGTCCCGGCCGGTCGTGCACCTGGCGCACGTGGTCGCCGCGGCCCGCCGAGACCCGCGCGCAGCGCAGGGCCACACCACTCACCGGGGCGAGGTCCTCCTCGTCGAGCGGGCGCTGCACGCCGAGGGCCTCCTCAACCGACGGTGGGTCGACGGCAGTTTCGGCAGCAAGACGGTCTCGGCGTATGCGGTGTGGCAGCGACACCTCGGCTACCACGGCCAGGCGGCCGACGGCATCCCCGGCAAGACGTCGCTGGCCAAGCTCGGCGCACGGCACGGCTTCGACGTGAAGGACTGAGCGATGACGAACGACACGAAGCGCACGATCCGCACCGCGGTGCAGTTCCTCGTGGGCCTGGCGGCGGCGCTCCCGCTCCTCGTCCACGCCTCCGGCATTCCGGAGACCGCGCCCGGTGTGGGCGTGGGCCTGGCGGTCGCGGCCGCGGTCACCCGCCTCATGGCGATGCCCGTCGTGCAGCGGCTGCTGCCGGGCTGGCTGCGCACCGACGAGGAGAGCACCGGATGACGGTGCCCGAAGCGTCCGTGGCCGTCGAGCTGGAGCGCCTCCGCGGCACCGTGACAACGGGCTTCGCCGAGGTGAAGGGCTCCCTCGGGGTCCTCGTCGAGCGGTCGGCGCGTAACGAGCGGGACGTGCAGCAGCTCCGGGAGGACACCGACAAGGCGCTCGCCGAGCTGCGTGAGGACGTCGAGGCGCTGAAGCGGACCCGGTGGCCTCTGGCGTCAGTCGGCGCGCTGACCGGTGTGGCTGCGCTCGTGGTTGCCGCGTGGGAAGTGGTGGGCCGGTGAACGCGGCCGACTGGATGTGGGGCGGCCTGCTCGCGGTGGGCGCCGTGCTCGAGGTGTGGGCGATCCGGAATGGCCGGCCGGGCGACACGCTCAGCGAGCGCACCCGGGCGTGGTTCCGGGTGCGCACCCGGGCGGGTGCGGCGGTGTTCGTGGCGGCGTGGTGCTCGTTCGCGGCCTGGTTTCTGGTGCACATCCTGACGTGAAGCGGATGGTTTCCCCCTCTCGGCCCTCAGGGGCCGGGAGGGGGCTTTCGTCATGCCCGAGTGCGCTGCGACTAGGGTCGCGGCATGATCCGCACCATCGCATTCGACGTAGGCGAAACCCTCGTCCGAGACGATCGCTATTGGGCGTCTTGGGCGGACTGGCTCGATGCGCCACGGCATACCGTTTCTGCACTCGTCGGCGCCGTCGTGGCCCGAGGGCAGGACAACGCGGACGCGCTTCGGCTGATCCGGCCAGGCATCGACCTGGCCGAGGAATACCGGGCCCGTGAGGACGCAGGCCGGGGTGAGCACCTCGACGAGACCGACCTGTACGGGGACGTCCGGCCAGCCCTCGGGCTGCTCCGCGAACACGGCATCCGCGTGGTTGTGGCGGGTAACCAGACCGCCAGGGTAGGGGAGTTGCTGCGCGGATTGGACCTGCCAGCCGACCTGATCGCTACGTCTGGCGAGTGGGGTGTGGCTAAGCCCGACTCGGCGTTCTTCGCACGGCTCGTCGCTGAGGCCGGCGGCCTGGCGGAGGAAACGCTGTATGTGGGCGACCATCCGCAGAACGACACGTTTCCGGCTGCGCGCGCCGGGCTGCGTACGGCTCATGTGCGGCGCGGCCCGTGGGGGCATCTGTGGGCGGACGACCCTGACTTGGTCGTCACAGCGGACTACCGGATTGACTCGCTGCTGGACCTCGCGGCGGTCATCGAGGGCTGACCGGCGCGGAGGCCCCACCTGCATGACGCAGATGGGGCCATTTTCGCACCTCGCAGTAGTCATGCGGGTACGGTTCGAAGTGGACGCCTCGAACTGGAGCCAGTATGCCGCCATTTGATGACGGAGGGCTGGGAAAACGGATCGCCGCCACCCGCAAGGCCAGACGCCTGCGGCAGGTGGACCTCGCCCGTGCCGCCTTCCTCTCTATCGCCACGATCCGAGCCATCGAGCAGGGTTCCCGACACCCCAGCGACAGCGCCCTTGAGGCCATCGCCGCCGCGCTCGGCGTCGACGCCACCCGGCTGCTGTCCACCTTCACCGGAACAGAACGGCGCGTGCACGCGGCGCTCCCCCGGATTTCTGCGAGCCTCGCCGCCTACGACGTTCCCATGGAGCCGCCAGCGCGATCCCTCGACGAGTTGCGGGAAGCTGTCGACGAAGCCGTCAACTGGCGTCTGTCGGCGCAGTACGGAGCACTCGCGCAGCAGGCGCCTGAGCTCCTCAGTGACGCGCTGGCCACCTTCCATGCCGCCGCCGACCGGCGCGACGCCGCGCGACTCCTCGTGTCCGTGGGCCGATCCGTGGACGCGGTCGCCTACAAGTACGGGGCGCACGACCTCTCGGCTCGCCTCATCGAACTCATGCGGTGGGCCGCGCCCCACGCCGACGACGAACTCCTCAGCAGCACCGTCGCATACGTCCGCACAGAGACGTTCTTCACCGCCCGTGCGCACCGTGCCGGGAAACTCGCCCTTGAGGCCGCCATCGATGCCGCTCCGCCGCCCACCGATCCGAACTCGACGGCCGCCCTCGGCACCCTGCACATGCGCGCTGCTGTCATCGCAGGGCGGGACCAGGACGCAGATTCTGCGCAGACCCATCTCGCCGACGCTCGCAGGCTCAGCGAGGCCACCGACGAAGGGACGTACCTCGGCACCGCGTTCGGCCCCGAATCCGTTCTCATCCATGAGCTGTCCGTCGCTGTCGGCCTTGGCCACGACCACATCGACGACGCGTTCCGCATCGCCCGAAGGTGGGCGCCTTCTGACGCGCTCCCGGCTGAACGCCGCTCGGGGTACTGGATCGAGCTGGCTCGTGCGCAGATGTGGGGCGGCCGCCTGGAGGACGCGTTCGAGTCGCTGAAGGTTGCCCGCCAAATCGCCCCGCAGCACACCCGCGAACATCCGTGGGCGAGGGAGACCGCAGGCACGCTGCTACGTGTAAAACGCGCCGACGAGGAATCACTCCATCACTTCGCCGACTGGATCGGCGCCGTCTGACGCAACCCCACTGGGTGATTTCCGGTGCTACAGCTTGTAGCACCTGCCGCCCTCTGCGCAGCCCATGCTCTGTGCATCGACATCACAGAGCAGGGGCCACGACATGAGTAGCACGTACAAGGACGCGCCGGACGTCGGCGTGGAAGAGGTGAGCATCGCTCGCCTGCACGGGCTCGCCTGCTGGGAATGCGGCGCAGTGACACGCGACCTCGCGCCGAGTGGCGACGTTCGAGTCAACGGGGCAGCCCGCGCATTCACGGTGTTCGTGTGTGCCGAGTGTCGCCCACGGGTGACGTCGTGAAGGGCCGCCTTGCCGAGAAGCCTGCAAGCGGCTTCTCTGCCTCAGACGCCGTCCCTGTGGAGATTCCGCTGGTCAACACCATGACGGAGGCCCAGCTGCGCGGTCACCGCTGCGTCTGGTGCGCGAACCCGCTCGACCCGGCCCGCTGTGTCGACCTCGGCGAGCGGATCGCCGAGGACGGCTACCGGTGCTTCCCGCGCGCCTGCCCCTTCTGCACGGCCGTCATGGTCCACGCCCAGCTCGTCGAGCACTCCGCCCTCTGCGAGCAGTGCGTCGACGACGGCACGCTGTGTGCGGAGACGGCCGAGCTGCGGCGCGCGCTGCGGGACGGACGGCGACTGTGAGCGCCGAGGGCGGGCGGTACTGCGGGCGCTGCGACGAGCCGATCCGGCCGGGCGAGGCATCAAGGCGGTTCGACGTGTTCAGCCCGTCCGGGCCCGGAGCGATCATCGAGCAGCACCGCGTGTGCCCCGTCCCGCCGCCGCCCAGGCAGACGGCCCCGGTCGGCCTGCGGCGCCGCTAGGCCCGCCGTCGGCTGCCCAGAGAACTCCCGCCCCGCCGGTGTTCCGCAAGACGCCGGCGGGGCGGGTTACCAGGAGGAATCGGCTGATGGACCCCAGCGACGAGGATTCCCTTCCTCTGCCGCCGCCGTTCATGTTCGGCTGTGGCGACTGCGCGCGGCTGCTGTGCCGTCTCGCGAGGAAGATCGATGCGGATGACGGCTGTCTCACCGAGCAGCTGGTCCTCGCCAAGCATCTGGCGGTGGCCCATCCCGACTGTGTGCCCGTACCGCACGTGGGCGGATGTGAGCCGTGCGCCTACTATGCGGATCATCCGGAGGCCGCTGACGTGTGGGCCGAGCACCGGGCGCGCTCGCTGTTCCTGCCCGCTGCCGTCGCCCGGCTGCTGTAGGTGTGCCAGTCGGGTGGTGGGCTCCGGAAACGGGCTCATACGCCCCGGCTGCCCCACCTAGACTGTCCGGGCCGCCACGAAAGGACCGATCAATGCGCCCTGCTGCCTTCCGCGATTACCTCGTTGACCTGCTGAAAAACGCCGCCGACGTCCAGTCGGTGGATTTCCTCGACGATGGGAAGCACCCGTTCGCGATCGCCGTCACCGCGGCTGGCCGCGAGCAGCGGTGGCAGCTCATCGGGCAGCTTGCTGAGGGCGCGAAGCACGACACGCCTACGGCTCCTGTCGAGGGGCAGCCCGCACCGTTCCAGCCCGCGCCTGTGGGCGGGGCGCCGGACGCCTGGCTGGCCGGTGTAGTCGGTGCGGCCGAGTCTCCGCAGATCGAGCGGATCGAGGTCTGGTCGACGCGCGGCGGCGGGGACAGCACAGGGTTCACGGTCGCGTTCCACAACGGGGAGCAGGTGTTCGTCCGCCCCATCTAGACCCTCCGTCGCGACCAGCAGCCGGGGCTCGCGGCGGAGTGCACCACACCATCAGCACCACCCTGACCTGAGGACCAAGGGAGAACTGATCATGTGTGAGCATCTACGCCGCGGGCACTTCTTCGATCCTGGCATGACTGAAGGCAACTGCCCCGTCTGCGGGGCTGGTGTCGGTTCGGCACCTGGAACGCCGACCACGATGCATCAGCGGGCCGGTACCGGGACGGAAACCTGCCCGGGGAGCGGTCAGCCCGCCCTGTAGCAGCCCCTGCCGAGTCCTTTCGGTGCCCTTGTGGGAATCGCCCCGCTCGTCTGCCCGCCTGGCGGATGGGCGGGGCTTCCTGCTGCTCAGGAGTTGAGGACGGACACGTCCTTGCCGAGCGCCTGAGCGATCTTGAGCAGGTCGCTGTAGCGCGGGTCGGCCTCGCCTGACTCGATGCGCTGGAGGTGGCTGCGGCTCAGGCCTGTGGCCTCGCAGAGGGACTCCTGTGTGTGGTGGGCGGCGGCGCGCAGGTTGCCGATGCGTTCGCCCAGCTCGCGGCGTCGCTGCATGATCCAGTCCGGGGTGTCGCGAGGCACTCGACAAAACTGGAATGCGCATGTTCACATGTCAGCATCAGCCCTGATGCTTTTTCTGACGTAACGTCAGTGATTGTGCGGGCTGTCCTTGTCACCCGCCCCGGCGGCGTCCCGCAAGACGCTGCCGGGGCGGGCTTCTGCACGCCCGTCTGCTGGCAGGCATCGGACTAGCTCACCCGAACCCAGCAGATTCGGTCTGCAACGGCTTCAGAGGGCGAGTCGGCCGCCTTCCGGATGCGAACCTGCCCGACGGCCTCCGGGGACAGCAGAAGGGCGACGATCGCCCGCCTGGACGCGACATCGGTGGCTTTCCAGCGCGCGGCGATGCTGTCGGCCGGCCCTTGCGGGAACAGCGTCTCCAACGGGTTGGGGCGGGAGAGGGCCTGCTCCTGCTGCTCCAGCTCCTGGACCTCGGTCTCCAGCCTCTCCTCGCGGCGCGCCATCCGCCGTTCCTCGACCAGCGTCTCCGGGGTAGCGGTGCGCGTCTCCTCAAGGGCGGCCCTCTTGATGGTGAGCTGGGCGCGGATGGTCCTCAGCTCGGCTGTGTCCGTGCCGGTGCCCAGCCGCTCATACGTGCTCGACCGCGCGAGGACGCTCACGATGACGCCGGTCAGGATGGCGTCCAGTTCATCCTTCTCGCGCAGGTAGGTGCAGCCGCCGTCGCGGCAGATGTAGACGGGGGCGCCGTCGGCGGAGGCGGGTTTGTGCATGGTGATTGTCATGGGGCCGCCGCAGTGGTTGCAGCGCATGGTCATGGTGAAGTCGTGTTTGGCTCCGCCGCCGGGGTTGGTATTGCGCTGGGGATCGTTGAGCAGCCCTTGGACCTCGTGGAACAGCGTGACGAACTCCTCGGGTGACATGGGGGATCCCTCGAAGTCGGCCACCACCGGCCAGGCGGCGTCCACTTCACCTAGCGGGACCTTGCGTGACTTGCCGGTCGCCTGGTCCCGCACGGTCTTGGTGCGGATTCGCTTGCCGATGTAGCTGATCTTCCGTGCCATCTGGGAAAGGGAAGGCGGACTGAAGGGCACGCCGTCTCGGCTCACGATGCCGCGTGCGGCCCAGTCGTCGGAGATAGCGCGGAACGACTTCGCGGCTCGCAGGCTGACGAACAGGTTGATCACGTTCAGGGCCTCGGTCGGCTCGGGGAGTTGGTCTTGAGGCCGGGTGACCAGGCGGCCCCTGGAGTTGCGGACCTTGGTGTAAGTGCGCCGGTAGCCGTAGGGGATCAGGCCGTGTGGGCGGCCTTGCTCGGCGTTGCGGCGCAGGGTGCGGCTGACGCGTTCGCTGGTCTCTTCGCTCGCTGCCGCGGCCTTCAGCGATTCCTCTTGGAGGGCGTGCCGGTCGCGCCAGTTGTCCAGGTTGTACAGGCGGCGGTGCGTGGTGATAAGGATCTTGATGCCTTGGGCCTGGCAGGCGTCGATCAGGTCCAGCCACTCGCGCGGTTTGCGGCTTCCCCGGCTGTTCTCCCACATCTGGAGCACCTGTGCCCCGAAGGTGCCCTCGTGCAGGTCGCGCATGAGGCGCTGGAAGTCGTCGCGCTTCTTGGCGGCGAACCTGGAGGCCGAGCCGACGTCGCGGTACGCCTGGCCGAGGGTGATGTTGAACTCCTCTGCCGCGTCGGCGTTGTCGGCGTGCTGGTCCTCGTTGCTGCGCTCGTAGCCGGAGCGGTCGAAGCTGACGCGTAGATACTCGCGGCCCAGCAGTGTGTCGGTGGTGGTCAAGTTCCCTCCCGGCGGTGCGTGTGAGCCCTCCCATCATGCACCCAAACGCGAATTCATACCGAGTTCGTGATGATGGGCCTGCTGCCCGACGTCGCGGACGACCTGCGCATCCCCATCCCGACCGCGGGACACCTCGTCTCCGCGTACGCGCTCGGCGTCGTCATCGGCGCGCCGCTGCTCGCCGCCGTCACCGCCCGCATGCCGCGCCGCCGGGTCCTCGTCGGGCTCATGGCGCTCTTCGTCGTCGGCAACGCCGTCTCGGCCGCCGCCCCCGACTACCACGCGCTGCTCGCCGCCCGCTTCGTCAGCGGCCTTCCGCACGGCGCGTTCTTCGGCGTCGGAGCCGTCGTCGCGACCTCGCTCGTCGGGCCTGAGCGCAAGGCCCGGTCCGTCTCCCTGATGTTCCTCGGCCTGACCGTCGCCAACATCGTCGGCGTGCCCGTCGCCACCGCCATGGGTCAACAGCTGGGCTGGCGCGCCACGTTCCTCGCGGTCAGCGCCATCGGCCTCGCCGCCGTCGCCGCCCTCGTGGCGTGCGTCCCCGCCGACCACGGACACGGCGAGCCGGCGGCCGGGCTCCGCCGCGAGCTGCGCGCCCTGACCTCGCTGCCGGTGTGGCTGGCGCTCGGCACGACCGTCGCCGGGTTCGGCGCGCTGTTCGCCGCGTACAGCTACATCACGCCGATGCTGACCGGCGCCGCCGGATACGCCGAGACGAGTGTGACGGTACTGCTCGCCCTCTTCGGAGTGGGCGCCACCGCGGGCAACCTCCTGGGCGGGCGGCTCGCCGACCACTCGCTGCGCGGCACGCTCTTCGGCGGCCTGACCTCCCTCGCCGCCGTCCTGGCCCTCTACCCGGTGCTCATGCGTACGCAGTGGAGCGCGGCGCTCGCCGTGCTGCTGCTCGGCATGGCCGCGTTCACGACCGGGTCGCCGCTCCAGCTGATGGTGATGGAGAAGGCGGCCGCCGCGCCGTCCCTCGCCTCCTCGGCCAACCAGGCCGCGTTCAACCTGGCGAACGCCGGCGGCGCGTGGATCGGCGGGCTCGCCCTCGCCACGGGGTTCGGCGCGGCCTCCCCGGCGGTGGCCGGTGCGGGCCTCGCCGTGCTCGGCCTGGGCGTGGCCGCGGTGGCGTAC
>NZ_JAPHNL010000334.1 GCF_026274175.1 Streptomyces beihaiensis | reverse complement strand
GGGGGTGGTTCTCCTGTCGTGCCCTCTCAGGCTAACCCGGCGAAGCGGAACGTCTCACCTAAGGCTGACAGAGAGGGCCGTGACCAACGTGGTGACCGGGGCT
The DNA here is from genome assembly GCF_026274175.1 of Streptomyces beihaiensis. GTDB lineage: Bacteria > Actinomycetota > Actinomycetes > Streptomycetales > Streptomycetaceae > Streptomyces > Streptomyces beihaiensis. The sequence goes on along the minus strand of NZ_JAPHNL010000334.1, from coordinate 27,145 downwards.
GGCCTACTCCACCTCGGCGGCCCCGCTGGCCTCGCTGCTCTCACACTGCCGGCCGACGGATTCCTCCCAAACCCATAGTGGCCCTGCTGGTGGGTCGCCGACCGGACCAGCCGCTGTGAACCGCCCCGGTGCAAGTGGAGACCGCGGCGATTCCGCTACGTGCGCCTCTTCCCCAGATTCTCCAGCACCTGTCCAGCCACCTTGCGCACCTGGCTGTTGAGGTCCTTCTCGGCTACCACGTGAGCGGGCGAGTACCTCTCGACGTACAGGAACTGCCCCGCTCCGATGTCCACTCAGGAGCCTCAGAGCTCTGCAGGCTGCGGAGCAGATGGCGTTGGGCTGCGACTACCAACGCTCGGGCTATGTGTTGGTCGACGAGGCCGGGGCGGTTCGGAACATGAAGCAGCTGAGGAGGCGCGCGTACCGGCTGATGGAGCTCGCAGGGTTGCGCAGGGTGCGCTTGTATGATGCCCGCGCATCGTGTCTCACGTACTTGGCTAACAACGGTGTGCCCGACCACATCCTGGCCCGCTGGGCAGGCCACACGAATGTGAAGACTACGAAGCGTTGGTATGTGAAGCCGAGTGTCGAGGATCTCCGCGGAGCCGCCAAGACCTGGGACGGCTTGCATGGAGAGGCGCCCCCCCTCCGTGAGATTTTGTGAGACATGGGAGCGTGATGGGGTGAGTGAGACAAGCGCGCAACCCCTGCAGTACCGCTTTGACGGGCCAGAACACGCTCCGGTTCTGATCTTGGGACCCTCACTGGGCACCACCTGGCACATGTGGGACCGGCAGGTCCCCGAGCTGACGCGGCACTGGCGTGTGTTCCGGTTCGATCTGCCCGGTCACGGCGGTGCCCCCGCCCACCCGGCCGGTTCCGTCGGGGATCTCGTGCGGCGGCTGCTCGCCACGCTCGACGCGGCGGGCGTGCAGCGGTTCGGGTATGCCGGGTGCGCGCTCGGCGGGGCCGTCGGGGCCGAACTGGCGCTGCGCCACCCGGGGCGAGTCGCCTCGCTGGCCCTGATCGCCGCCTCGCCGCGGTTCGGCACGGCCGACGAGTTCCGCCAGCGCGGTGTCATCGTCCGCAGCAACGGCCTCGACCCCATCGCCCGTACGGCGCCTGAGCGCTGGTTTACCGCCGGTTTCGCCTCCGCGCAGCCCGCCATCACGGACTGGGCCGTGCAGATGGTGCGCACCACGGACCCCGGCTGCTACATCGCCGCCTGCGAGGCGCTGGCCGCGTTCGACATCCGCGGCGAACTCGGTTCGGTCGGCGTGCCCACGCTCGTCCTGGTCGGCTCCGAGGACCAGGTCACCGGGCCCGCCGAGGCCCGCACCCTGGTCGCCGGGATACCGGACGCCCGCCTCGCCGTCGTGCCCGGCGCCTCGCACCTGGCCCCGGTCGAACAGCCCGCCGCGGTGTCGGACCTGCTGGTCCGCCACTTCACCAGCGCGTGGCTGCCGGTCCAGGACACCGGGCAGCACGCCATCCTGGCCGCGCCGGCCAAACCCGTCCTGGCCCCGCCGCTGCCCTCGCCGGTCGCCGAGATAGCCGGCGCGGGCAAGTCGGAGGTGAGCGCCGTACCCGATGCGTACGAGGCCGGTCTCAAGGTGCGCCGCGAGGTGCTCGGCGACGCGCACGTGGACCGGGCGCTGGCCGGTGCCGACGAGTTCTCCGGCGACTTCCAGCAGTTCGTCACGCGCTACGCGTGGGGCGAGATCTGGTCGAGGACCGCGCTCGACCGCCGCATGCGGTCGTGCGTGACGCTGACCGCGCTGGTCGCGGGTGGCCACCTGGACGATCTTGCCTTCCACACGCGGGCCGCCCTGCGCAACGGCCTCACCGCCGAGGAGATCAAGGAGGTCCTGCTCCAGACGGCCGTCTACTGCGGAGTGCCCGCCGCCAACGCGGCGTTCAAGGTGGCGCAGGAGGTCATCCGCGAGGAGACGACACCCCAGGACTGAGCCGTGCCGGACGGGCGGGGGCGCGTGGCGGAGGAGCAGGATGGGGGCATGAAGTTCACGAAGAAGTCCCACTCCTGCATCCGCCTGGAGAAGGACGGGCGGACGCTCGTCATCGACCCGGGCGGATTCTCCGAGCCCGACGCGACCGACGGTGCCGAAGCCGTCCTCGTGACGCACGAGCACCCCGACCACTTCGACGAGGGGCGGCTGCGCGCCGGGATGACCGCCAACCCGGAAGCCCACATCTGGACGCTCGCGTCGGTGGCCGGGCAGATCGCCGCGGCGTTCCCCGGGCGTGTCCACACGGTCGGGCACGGCGACACGTTCACCGCCGCCGGTTTCGACATCCAGGTCCACGGCGAACTGCATGCCGTCATCCACCCGGACATCCCGCGCGTCACGAACGTCGGCTATCTCGTCGACGGGGGCGCCGTCTTCCATCCCGGTGACGCGCTCACCGTCCCCGACGTCCCCGTCGAGACGCTGATGCTTCCCGTCCACGCTCCCTGGAGCAAGATCTCCGAGGTCATCGACTATGTGCGGGAGGTCCGGCCGAGCCGGGCCTATGACATCCACGACGCCTATCTGAGCGACCCGGCGCGCCCCGTCTACGACCGGCAGATCGAGGCGCTGGGCCGAGCCGAGCACCTGCGCCTGGCGTCGGGCCGGACGGCGCGGCTCTGACGGCGGTTCCGGCGGCGGTTTCGACCGCGGCGCCGGCCGGTGCGGGCCGGGGGCGGCCTGAGTCGCCGGCCCGGCGTGTGTACCTCCCCGGCCGCCCGATCAGCGCTTGAGCAGGCCGAGGATCTCGTCCGTCGTCCCGAGCTGCGCGATGCGCGGGAAGATCTTGCCGAAGCTGTGCTCGTGGGACGCGGCGTCCGTGTCGGTCGTCGCGTCCTCGACGATCACCAGGTGGTAGCTCTGCTCGAACGCGGACCGCGCTGTCGACTCGACGCCGATCGACGTCGAGATCCCGCCGAGGACGATCTGTGTCACGCCGCGCCGCCGCAGCTGCAGGTCGAGCTCGGTCCCGGTGAACGCGCCCCAGTGCCGCTTGGTGATCACGATGTCGTCGCCCAGCGGGCCGAACTCCGCCGGGAACTCGGCGAACTCGGCAGGCGGCGCCTGCCTCGGGCCCGGCGCCACGGTCCGACTCACCGGCAGGTCGCCGCCGTCCGGCGACCAGGCGACGCGGACCCGCACGACCGGCAGATTCCTGGCGCGGAACGCATCGGCGAGCCGGACGGCGTTGTGCAGCACGGCATCGGAGGCGTACGGGGCGGTCGGCATGCCGAGGATGCCGTTCTGCAGGTCGATGAGGACGAGGGCCGCTCGGGCGTCAAGGGAGTCGAGGGGGGTGGTGCTCGCATCGGTGCTCATGACGCGGAAGGCTAACTTCCCGGCAGGGAAACTTGCAAGGTTGCCTGTCTATCTCGCTGGTCCGTCCCGACGCCGCGCGGGGCCGCTGTCAGACCCTGCCGGTAGGTTGTCAGGCATGCGCATTGCTACCTGGAACGTGAACTCGATCACCGCGCGCCTGCCGCGCCTCCTCGCCTGGCTGGAGAGCAGCGGGACGGACGTGCTGTGCGTCCAGGAGACCAAGTGCTCGGCGGAGCAGTTCCCCGCGGACGCTTTGCGCGAGCTGGGCTACGAGTCGGCGGTGAACGCGAACGGCAGGTGGAACGGGGTGGCGCTGCTCTCCCGCGTCGGCCTCGACGACGTCGTCAGGGGCCTGCCCGGCGACCCCGGGTACGACGGAGCCGAGGAGCCCCGCGCCGTCTCGGCGACCTGCGGCCCGGTCCGCGTCTGGTCGGTCTACGTGCCGAACGGCCGGGAGGTCGACCACCCGCACTACGCGTACAAGCTCCAGTGGTTCGAGGCGCTCAAGGCGGCGATCGCGGGTGACGCGGCCGGCTCCCGCCCGTTCGCCGTCATGGGCGACTACAACGTGGCGCCGACGGACGACGACGTCTGGGACATCTCCCTCTTCGAGGGCGCCACCCACGTCACGCCCGCCGAGCGGGCGGCGCTGGAGGCGCTGCGCGAGACGGGACTGACCGACGTGGTCCCGCGCCCCCTCAAGTACGACCACCCCTTCACGTACTGGGACTATCGCGCCCTCGGCTTCCCGAAGAACAAGGGCATGCGCATCGACCTGGTCTACGGCAACGAGCCGTTCGCCAAGTCCGTCTCCGACGCGTACGTGGACAGGGAGGAGCGCAAGGGCAAGGGCGCCTCGGATCATGCCCCCGTCGTCGTCGACCTGGACCTCGGCCAGGTGCATTGACCCGGGCGCGTTCACGCGGCTGACGGGTGGTCGGCCGTCGGGTGTGTGGCCAACCCCCGCTTCGAACGGGTCCGCCACGGCATGCCGACGACCGCCCCCCCCCGCGCGCCTGTAGTCACCATACGGTCCAGGGTGTCAACCTGGTCCGTATGAGGATCCCTTTCGTGGGCAATCGGCACAGAGCGCGTGATGTGGAGGATCGTGGTCACGACGGCGCCGGCGTTGCCGAACTGCTGTCCGAGTGCGAGCTGTTGCGTTCGCATGCCGGCCGCGCCGGGGTCGAACTCGACGACTCCGTAAGCTCGTTGGAAGCGCTCGACCAACTGGTGCCGCGCTGGCGCGAGGACCCCGAGGTGCTGCCGTGGCTCGGAAACGACGCGGGCCTCTACCTCGGCACGGTCCTCGTGCGGCACGCCCGCGGCGCCGCCTGGCTGATCCGCCCCGACGGCCAGCCCGTGGTGCGGCTCGCCTCGGGGCGTGAGATCGACGTGGCCGAGGCGGGGCACGCGTGGGCCGCGAGTGGTGTCCCCGAGCTCTCCCAGTTCTACGCCGAGGCCGCCGAGTCCTGAGCGCGCGCCCGTCCGGGCCGTGTCCAGGCCGTAGAACCGCAAATACGGTTAATCCCCATGAGCGCGTGTCGTCCGTTAAGTCCCATATGAGCGTGGATAGTTTGCGCGGACCGACCAACTGAGAGTGGGCAGGGACCGCATGGCCGTCGATCCGTTGATCGAGCTGCGTGACGTGAACAAGCACTACGGGGAGCCGCATGTCCTGTGGGACGTCGATCTCACCGTCGGCAAGGGGGAGGCGGTGGCCGTCATCGGCCCGTCCGGATCGGGCAGGTCGACGTTCCGCCGGACGGTCGACCCGTCCGGACACTTCGCTCGGCTCTGCGATCACCTGTGAGGAGTTCCCCCGTGCCGGGAAGCTCATCGCGTCGAACCTCGACTACGATGTGCCGTTCATCCCTGTAGTGACGGTGGTCTCACCGATCCGCGCCGGGGACACCGTTGCCAGGAGTGCGGTGACAACAGCCCGGGCGATGCCCGCCGGTGGCAGCCGGAGATCACTGCTCGCGCAGGGGAAGCGACTCATGCACGTGGGTCGTGCTGCGAGGAGGAGAAGGTCAGCTGCCTGCCGGGCGGGTGGTGCGCCCCTGTGAGAGCGGGTCGCCGGACCGGCGGCCAGGGGTGGGCTCATGCCCTTGGTGCGCGGTCCGCGCGGCCGGCTTGCCGAGGCCGGGCGGGCCCGCGTCGTCGCACGGCGCGACGCGGGTTCCGCTCTCCTTGGTCCCCTTGGTCCACCTTGGTCTCCCCGGTATCCCTGAGTCGTCTTGGGTCCTCTTGGTCTCCGCGGTCCCCGCCTACTTGGCCCGGTGGGCGCCGCCGCGCGCCGGGGCGGGCGCCGGCAGCGGCGTCTGGGCGGCACGCGTGACGTCGGCGACCAGCTCGACGACGTCGGGCCCGTACGCCTGGGAGTTGACGACCTTCAGGAGCAGCACGAACGAGTTCTGCCCGTACTTGCGCGCCAGCCGCTCCTGGTGGCGGGCGAGATAGCGGGTCGCGGCCTGGTTGGTGATGGGCAGCTGGCCGCAGAAGAGGAAGACCGGGCGGGCGTCCGGGGTGGCGGGACCGGCTGTGAGCCTGGCCAGTACGACGTACTCGGTACGCCCCGGCTCGACACGGTAGTGCTCGGAGCCGATCTGGAAGGCCCCGCGGTCCGGGCCCGGTTCGGGGTCGGTGTTGACGCGGATGCCCGGCAGCATGCTCACCATGTGGGCGGCCATCCGGCGGTTGGAGGCGGGTCCGCCCACGCAGAACTCCGTACGCTCCCCGAAGCCCTGCTGCGCCGTGTCGTGGGCGACGAGCTGGGCGTGGGCGCCGCAGTCCTTGACGATCGCGGAGAGTTCCAGCAGCGCGAACACGTCGTGGCGCTTCACCGCGAGTTCGGGGCCGCCCGCGTCGCGGTTCACGACGAGCAGCGACTCCGCGTTGTCCGGCAGCCCGAAGAACGCCTGCTTGCGCCGCAGCTTGCGCTTCCACAGGTAGGTACGGCAGAGCCAGCCACAGGTGGCGCTGATGCCGGCCGCGACCAGGCCGAGGACGATGTTGCGCACGTCATCAGTCATGGGCGGGCACTCTAGCGGTCCGTACGACCGCTGTTCGAGGCGGTCCTGACGGCACGGGCATCTCAAGTTACGCTGCGCTGACGCCTGTTGACAGGAGGTACGGATGCGACGCCCAGTTGCGCGGAATCTGTCGGTGTGCGCGGTCCTGGCGAGCATGGTGGCGGTGGGCGCGGCGGCGCCGCCTCCAGCCGCTTCTCCGCCTGCTTCCCCTGCTTCGTCACCTGCTTCGTCACCTGCCTCATCGCCCGGTCCCTCTCTCTCACCGCCGAAGACCCCCGTCGCCGTGGGCTACGGCGGCGCGGTCGCCAGCGTCGACCCGGACGCCTCCGCCGCGGGCATCGGGGTGCTCCGGCACGGCGGAAACGCGGTGGACGCCGCCGTCGCCACCGCGGCCGCGCTCGGCGTCACCGAGCCGTTCTCGTCGGGCATCGGCGGAGGCGGCTACTTCGTCTACTACGACGCGAAGACCCGGCAGGTGCACACGGTCGACGGCCGCGAGACGGCTCCGATGACCGCCGGCTCCGGCCTCTTCCTGGAGAACGGCAGACCTCTCTCCTTCCCCGACGCGGTCACCAGCGGCCTGAGCGTCGGCACCCCGGGCACCGCCGCCACCTGGCAGTCGGCGCTCGACGCATGGGGCACCAGGAGTCTCGGCGCGATGCTCAGGCCCGCGCAAAAGATCGCGACAAACGGCTTCACGGTCGACAAGACGTTCCGCTCGATGGTCGCCCAGAACGAGAAGCGGTTCCGCTACTTCCCCGACACGGCGAAGCTGTTCCTGCCCGGCGGCAGGCTCCCGGAGGTCGGCTCGACCTTCAAGAACCCCGACCTGGCCCGCACCTACCAGGAGTTGGCGGACCGGGGCGTCGGGGCGCTGTACCACGGCGACATCGGCGCGGACGTGGCCCGCACCGCCGAGCACCCGCCGATCGACCCGAGCGCCGACTGGCGGGCCAGGCCGGGCAAGCTGACGGTCAAGGACCTGGCGGCGTACGGGGCGAAGTTCCAGGCGCCCACGCACATCGCCTACCGGGGGCTCGGCGTCTACTCCATCGCGCCCTCCTCGTCCGGTGGCACCACCGTCGGCGAGGCCCTCAACATCCTGGAGAACACGGACCTTTCGAAGGCCACGCGGACCCAGTATCTGCACCGCTCCATCGAGGCCAGCCGGATCGCGTTCGCCGACCGGGGCCGCTGGGTCGGCGACCCGGCCTACGAGAAGGTACCGACCAGGCAGCTCCTTTCCCAGCGCTACGCGGACGCGCGCGCGTGCCTCATCAAGGACGACGCCGTGCTGACCAGCCCGCTCGCGCCCGGCGATCCCCGCCACCCCGGCCGCTGCGGCAAGCGGGGCGACAAGCCCGCCCCGACGACGTACGAGGGTCCCAACACCACGCACCTGACGGTCGCCGACAGGTGGGGGAACGTCGTCTCCTACACGCTCACCATCGAGCAGACCGGCGGCAGCGGCATGACCGTGCCGGGCCGCGGCTTCCTGCTCAACAACGAACTCACCGACTTCTCCTTCGCGCCCGCAAGTCCCGGCGCGCACGACCCGAACCTGCCCGGACCGGGCAAGCGGCCCCGCTCGTCCATCTCGCCGGTCATCGTCCTCGACAAGGCGCACCGGCCGGTGGTGGCGCTCGGCTCGCCCGGCGGCTCCACCATCATCACGACGGTGCTGCAACTGCTGACCGGCGTCATCGACCGGGGCGACTCGCTGCCCGCCGCCATCGAGGCCCCGCGCGCCAGCCAGCGCAACACGGCGCGGACCCTGCTGGAGCCGGGCCTCTACGACAGCGCGGTACGCGGACAGTTGGAGCGCATCGGGCACACGTTCACGCTCGACCCGGAGATCGGCGCCGCGACGGGGGTGCAGCGGATGCCGGGCGGAAAGTGGCTCGCCGCGGCCGAGAAGGTGCGGCGCGGCGGAGGATCGGCGATGGTGGTCGACCCCAGCCGCTGACCGCGGGGCCCTGCCCGGCTGACGGGGCGGCGCGCGGGTCGGCCCGGGGACTGCATACCCCGGGCCGATGCCGCCGCGCGCCCGCCTTCGTACGCTCACCGGTGTGAACGCGAATCCTTCCTCCTACCGCGCTGTCGCCGCTTGGTGCGGCCTCGCCCTGTACCCGGTGGCGCTCGGCCTGGCGCTGGCCGGTTCGGCGCAGACCGTCCCGCTGGTGCGGGCCCTCGGGGTGGCTCTGTCGGCGGTCCTCGTCGTGGGCGTGGCCCGCAGGGTGCCCATGCTGGCGCTCGTCGTGGTGCTGCTCGGCACGGTGGGCGCGGTCGCGGTCCAGCCGCACTACTCGCCCTGGGGCCCGTGGCACGAGGCGGAGCAGATGACGCTTCCGGCGTTCGTGTCGGCCGACGCGCTGCTCGGCTGTCTCGTCGCCCGCCGCAGCCGTCGGCAGTGGACCACGGGTGTCGCCCTCAGCGTCGTCGTCCAGTCACTGGCGATAGCCGCCTGGACCGGCCGCGGGACCCAGATAGGCAGCGTCGTCGTCGCCCTGCTGGCCGTGGTCGTCGCCTGCATGGTCGGTCTGCTGGCGCGGGAGCGGCGTGAGCACGCTGACGCGTTGCGGGTGCGCGCCGTCGCCGAGGCGGTCACCGCCGAACGGCTGCGGATCGCGCGCGAACTGCACGACATGGTCTCCCACAGCATCAGCGTCATCGCCATCCAGTCGGGTGTGGCGAGCCGGGTCATCGAGAGCCAGCCGGCAGAGGCGCGCGCGGCGCTCGGCACCATCGAGGAGACCAGCCGCGAGACGCTGCGCAGCCTGCGCCGCACCCTGGTCGCCCTGCGCCGCGCCGAACCCGGCGAGGCCGCCCCGCTCACCCCGACCGCCGGCCTGGCCGACCTGGAGCGGCTGGTGGCGAGCACCGCCGACGCGGGCGTACGCGTCGAGGTCGTGCGCACGGGGGAGGAGCACCCGCTGCCGTCGGAGATCGACCGGTCCGCGTACCGTGTCGTGCAGGAGTCGCTGACCAACGTGGTCCGCCACGGCCGCACCGACACGGCCCGCGTCCTCGTCTCGTACGCGGACGACGCCGTGTCCCTGGAGATAGTGGACGCGGGCCGGGGCGCCGCGACAGGATCGCCGGGCACGGGGTTCGGGATCACGGGGATGAGGGAACGGGTGAGCCTGCTGCACGGCGACTTCGACGCGGGGCCGCGCCCCGACGGCGGCTTTCGGGTGACGGCGCGCATCCCGCTGCCGGAGGCGGGGGCGGCCGCGCGATGACGGTCCGGGTGCTGCTGGTCGACGACCAGCCGCTGGTCCGCTCGGGCCTGCGCGTCCTCATCGCCGACACCGAGGACATCGAGGTCGTCGGCGAGGCGGGCAGCGGGGCCGAGGCGGTCGAGCTGACGGCGCGGCTGCGGCCCGACGTCGTCGTCATGGACATCCGGATGCCCGGCATGGACGGCATCGAGGCGACCCGGCGGATCGTCGAGGGCGCCGGCGGCAGCCGGGTCCTCGTCCTGACCACCTTCGACGAGGACGACTACGTGTACGCGGCGCTGCGCGCGGGCGCCGGCGGCTTCGCCGTCAAGGACATGCAGTTGGAGGAGATCCTCGCGGCGGTCCGTGTGGTCGCCGCCGGGGACGCGCTCATCGCGCCCGGTGTGACCCGCCGCCTGATCGCCGAGTTCGTGGGCCGCCCGGTTCCGGTACCGACGCCGGGACGTGCTCCGGTCGCCGCTGCCGGCGTCACGGAACGGGAGCGCGAGGTGCTCACGCTCGTCGGTCTGGGCCGTACGAACCAGGAGATCGCCGAGGAGCTGGTGATCAGCATGGCGACGGTCAAGTCCCATGTGGCGCGCCTGTTCACCAAGCTGGACGCCCGTGACCGCGTCCAGCTGGTGATCCTCGCCTACGAGTGGGGTCTCGTCGCGCCCGGCCGTTGACCCCGGCGAGGTCCCGGCGCGGCCCTCGGTCACCGGGTCGTCAGAACCCGCGGTCCGGCGTCGGTGACAGCCACCGTGTGCTCGGCGTGCGCGGCCCGGGAGCCGTCGTTCGTGCGCAGGGTCCAGCCGTCGGGCGCCTCGTGGTACCCGTCCGTGCCGCCGCCGATCAGCATCGGCTCGATCGCCAGGACCATGCCGTGCCGCAGCGGCAGCCCGCGCCCCGGCCGCCCCTCGTTGGGCACCGGCGGGTCCTCGTGCATCCGCCGGCCGATCCCGTGCCCGCCGAACCCCTCCGGGATGCCGTATCCGGCCGCGCGGCAGACCGTGCCGACGGCGTGGGCGATGTCGCCGATCCGGTTGCCCACGACGGCCGCGCCGATCCCGGCGGCGAGCGCCCGCTCGGCGGTCTCGACGAGCCGCAGGTCCTCGGGCCGGGCCCGACCGACGACGAAGGAGACGGCCGAGTCGCCCGCCCAGCCGCCCAGTCGGGCCCCGCAGTCGATCGACACGAGGTCACCGTCGCGCAGCCGGTACCCGTCCGGGACGCCGTGCACGATCGCGTCGTTCACGGACGCGCAGATCACGGCGGGGAAGGGGGTGGGCGCGAAGGAGGGCCGGTAGCCGAGGAACGGGGACCCGGCCCCGGCCTCGCGCAGCACCCCGCGTGCCACCTCGTCCAGCTCCAGCAGGCTCACGCCCACCGCGGCGTGCTCACGCACGGCGGTCAGCGCCCGCCCCACGACCCGGCCCGCCTCTGCCATGGCGTCCATCGACGCGTCTGTCTTCAGTTCCACCATGCCCCCCACTGTGCCCTATTTTTATACCGGTATTCAAATCCGGTACGAGAATACGGCCCCCGGGTAGACTGACGGCATGGTCCGCACCCCCTTGACCCCGGAAGAGCGCGAACGCGGCGAGCGTCTCGGGCGCCTGCTGCGCGAGGCGCGGCGCGGGCGCAGCATGACGGAGGTCGCCGCCGCCGCGGGCGTCTCGGTCGAGACCCTGCGCAAGATCGAGACCGGCCGCGCGCCGACTCCCGCGTTCTTCACCATCGTCGCCGTCGCGCGCGAACTCGGCCTGTCCATGGACGACCTCGCGGCGCGCTGCGCGATGCTGCCCGCCTGATCGTGCGCCGCTGTGCCCGCCCCGGAAAACCGTGCGTAGCACTCCCGTAACACGCGAGGTGTTGGCTTCGAGGTCGTAGTACTCCTGGAGGTGCGAGGGGCGGCGGGCGCGTGACACACGGGGAACAACTCCCGGACCGGATCGAGGAGTTCGCGGCCTGCCTGCGTGACCTCGTGGCCCGGATCGACCAGGACGAGGGCTGGTGCGGTGTCTTCTGGCGCCGTGACCCCGAGGGGATGCGCGCCTGTCTCGACGGCCGCGAAGTGCCGCCCTGGGACGTCGTCGAGGCCCTCCTCCAGGACCTGGCGTCGGTGTCCGGCCCGCAGGAGGCCGCCCGCGTGACAGTCCGCGTCCGTCCTCTGCACCACGCGTCGGCCCGCGCCCATGACGCGGCACCGGGCGGCCGCGAGGCCCTGATCGACCGCATGGACGTGATGGCCGGGGAACAGAGCTACGCGCTGGACCGCTCGCGTACGGCGGCCACACCCGAGGACGCGGCGTGGGCGAGGGACGACTACGAGCGCGCGACGGCGAGAATCCGGGAGTTGGAGGCGAGACTGGCCCAGCTGGACGCGGTGGGGGAAAGCGGCGCGGCGGTCCCGGGAGCGCGGGACGACGCCGATCGGCCGCTGCGCGGCGGGGAGCGACCGGCCACCACGGGCCCGCACCCGTCGACGAAGCGGCGACAGGGCGGACGCGCCCGCGCAAGCACGCGCGCACGTCCACGGGGAAGCGCCCGCTTCGCGGGCCTGCCACAGCAAGAGGAACCAGCGACGACTTCCTTGCCTGACAAGGAAGTCGATGTCGCTCCGAAGGGCGCCCGCTTCGCCGGCGCCGCGCGGCGGCGTTCGAGACCGCCCGCGCCCCGGCCCCCCGACGAGTCCGCGCGGCGAGTGGTCGCGGAGGCCGTGGAATCCCTGCAACGGCTCCGTGAGGCCGGCCGCACCGGCGAGGCACACATCGTCCTGGTGGAGGCGGTCCACTGGCCACCGGCGCACCTCCCGCTTCTCGCCGCGGCGCTGCACCGCGCGGGCCTGGGCGCCGACTGGGCCACCCTCCTGTGGGAGGCCGGATCCCTGCCGCCGGACCGTCTGGCCGCCGCCGCGGAGGCGCTGTCGGCGGCCGGACTCGCGGCGGACGGCGAGCAGTTGCTGCGTCAGGGCATGGGCACCGGGACCGGCCGGGCCCCGGCCGAGGTCGCAGACGCGGTGTCCCGCCTCGCCGCGCAGGGGCGCCACCACGAGGCGCACGCCCTCGTGGACGCGTACGTCAGCTGCCGCACCCCGCAGGAGTGCGCGCGTGCGGCGCAGTCCGACCCCGGGCACCTGGTGCCGCTGATCGTCGAGGCGGCGCGCCGCGTATCGGACGCGCGTTACCACGACGTGCTGCACGCCCTGCGTGTGGCGGGCCGCACGGTGTGACGTGCTCGGGCTGAACGGCCCGCCGCCCGCTCACCCGCACGGGTGCGAAACGTGATCGATCCAGTGCGTTGACGACGATGGTCTTGGCAAGCCCCCCGGGCGGGCTTACGTTCGTCCCTCTACCGCACCGTCTACAGGCGTAGAGGACCCGGTGACCTGACCGACGAAGGGATGCCGCAGCAGTGATGACCCCCGACCTGAACGCCCGCCACCACGCCGTCCTGCCCGACTGGCTCGCGCTGTACTACGACCGCCCGATCGAGCTCACCCACGGCGAGGGCCGCCACGTCTGGGACGCCGACGGCAACAAGTACCTGGACTTCTTCGGCGGCATCCTCACCACGATGACCGCGCACGCGCTGCCTGAGGTCACCAAGGCCGTCAGCGAACAGGCCGGCCGCATCATCCACTCCTCCACTCTCTACCTCAACCGCCCGATGGTCGAACTGGCCGAGCGCGTCGCGCAGTTGTCCGGCATCCCGGACGCCCGGGTCTTCTTCACCACCTCCGGCACCGAGGCCAACGACGCGGCGCTCCTCCTGGCCACCGCGTACCGCCGCTCGAACCAGATCCTGGCGATGCGCAACAGCTACCACGGCCGGTCGTTCTCGGCCGTCGGCATCACCGGCAACCGCGGCTGGTCCCCGACGAGCCTGTCCCCGTTGCAGACCCTGTACGTGCACGGGGGCGTGCGCGGCCGGGGCCCCTACGCCCACCTGAGCGACGCCGCGTTCATCGACGCGTGCGTGGACGACCTGCGCGACGTGCTCGGCCAGACCCGCGGCGGCGTCGCCGCGCTGATCGCCGAACCCGTCCAGGGCGTGGGCGGCTTCACCTCGCCACCGGACGGCCTGTACTCGGCGTTCCGCGATGTTCTCCAGGAACACGGCATCCTGTGGATCTCCGACGAGGTGCAGACGGGCTGGGGCCGCACCGGCGGGCACTTCTGGGGGTGGCAGGCACACGCACAGTCCGGCCCGCCGGACCTGCTCACCTTCGCCAAGGGAATCGGCAACGGCATGTCGATCGGCGGCGTCGTCGCCCGCGCCGAGGTCATGAACTGTCTGGAAGCCAACTCCATCTCGACGTTCGGCGGTTCACCCGTCACCATGGCGGCGGGCCTGGCCAACCTCTCGTACCTCCTGGAACACGACCTCCAGGGCAACGCCCGCCGCGTCGGCGGCCTCCTCATCGAGCGCCTGCGCGCCATCGGGGTGACGATCCCGCACGTACGGGAAGTGCGCGGCAAGGGCCTGATGCTGGGTATCGAACTGGCGGACCCGGACACGGACGAAGCGATCCCGCGGGCCGCCGCGGCGGTCCTGGAAACCTGCCGCGAACACGGCCTCCTGATCGGCAAGGGCGGCGCCCACAACACGAGCGTCCTGCGGATCGCGCCGCCGCTGTCGTTGACGGTGGCCGAGGCGGAGGAGGGCGCGGCGGTCCTGGAGACCGCGCTCAGAACGGCTGTCTAGGAGCGGTCGAGGCGTGCCGGGCCGTGTCGACAGGCGGCTGCGCCGCGTGAGCGCGGGACCAGCCACGACGAACCCGAGCTCGGCCACGAAGAAGAGCCCCAACAGCGGGAGGAGCAGGCCGATGACAGCCACCGCGGGCCAGGACCACACCCTGACCGTTCGCCAAGTACTGGCCCTGGACCGCCTCACCGCCGGAGAGCCCGAGGTGGTCGCGGGAGCCGACCACCTCGACCACCCCGTCCGCTGGGTCCACGTCGCGGAGGCCGCGGACGTGGGCGTCATGCTCACCGGCGGCGAGATGATCCTCACCACCGGCGTCCTCCTGGCCGACAACCCCCGCACCCAGACGGAGTACATCGAGTCCCTCCACCGCGCCGAGGCATCCGCCCTCGTCCTGGGCCTGGGCCGCGCCTTCCCCGCGCCCCCGCAGCAGATGCGCCGCACCGCCGAACGGTACGGCCTGCCCATGGTGGTGCTGCACCGGCCGTTCCCGTTCGCCCAGCTCACCGAGGAGGTCCAATCCCTGCTCGTACGCCGCAAGTTCGCCGAGGTCAGCCTCTCCGAAGGCATCCGCACCGCGCTCACCGCCCTGATCACGGCGGGCGCCCCGCTGCAGCGGCTGCTCGACGAGGTCGCCACGTACAGCGGCTGCCCGGTCCTGGTCACCAACCTCGCCCACCGCGTCCTCGCCACCGCGGGCGAACACCCCGCCGTCGACGACGTGCTGCGCGACTGGGACCGCATCGCCCGCAGGCCCGGCGAGGTCGACGGCGAGGGCTGGGTCCGCGCCGACCTCGGCGGACGCGGCGAACGCTGGGGCTCGCTCGTCCTGTGCGGCCACCGCGGCGACGAGGCCCGCGCCCGCCTGCTGGCCGATCGCGCCGCTGAAGCCCTCGTGCTGCACCGCATGCTCTCCGGGCCCACCGCCGTGAGCTGGGAGGAGCAGTCGGCGCACGGCCTGCTCGCCGACCTCGTCTCGGGCGTCGTCCCGGCGCGCCGCCTGCTGCCCCGCGCGCGGGCGGCCGGCCTCCCGGTGGGCCGGCGCACCTTCGTCCCGCTCGTCGTCAAGGACGGCGACCCGGAGCAACTCGCCAAACTGCTGCGACTGCTGGGGCAGCCCGGACTCGTCGCCGCACTCGACGGGCAGGGCACCGCGATCCTGCTCAGCCTCGCCCGCGACCAGGCCGCCGAACCGCTCGTCGGCCACGTCGCGGCCCGGCTGCGCGCCGAGACGGGCGAGCCGGCGCTCGTCGCGGCCGGGCCCGCCTGCGCCACCTGGGACGACGTGCCCGACGGGCTCCGGGAGGCGCTGCACGTCGCGGACGCGGTCACGGGCACGCCGCCGGGACTCCCCGACGTCGTCCGGCTCGGGGACGTACGGCTGCGCGGCCTGATGCGGCTGTTGCGCGACGATCCGCGCGTACAGTCGTTCGCCGAGCGGGAGCTCGACGCCCTGCTGGACGCGGACGCCTGCGAGGACACCGCCGCGCTCCTGCCGGTCCTGCGCACCTACCTCGCCACCGGCCGCAACAAGTCCCGCACCGCTCACGCGCACCACATGAGCCGCCCCGCCCTCTACCGCCGCCTGGAGGCCATCGAGGCGCTGCTCGGGCTCGACCTCGACGACTTCGAGCAGGCCGCGTCCGTGCACATCGCGCTCCTGGCGCACGACGCACAGGAGGCGTGACACGGTGCAACGCCGTTCGCCCGTTGACGTGACACGGTGCGACTCGGCCGCTCCGGCGGGAATTCCTATCGTCGGACACCACACCGAGCACCGAGAACCGAGCATCACCCCCAGCCGGAGGTCTTGATGAGCCCTGTGATCCGCGCCGCCGTCTTCCAGACCGCATGGACCGGCGACAAGGAATCCATGATCGAGGTCCATGAGCAGGCGGTCCGTGACGCCGCCGCCCAAGGCGCGCAGGTCCTCTGCTTCCAGGAACTGTTCTACGGCCCGTACTTCTGTCAGGTGCAGGACCCGGCGTTCTACGAGTACGCCGAGGCGATCCCGCACGGGCCGATCGTCCACCGCTTCCAGGACCTGGCCCGCGAGCACCACATCGTCCTCGTCCTGCCGATGTACGAGGAGGAGCAGCCGGGCGTCCTCTACAACACCGCCGCGGTGATCGACGCCGACGGAACGTACCTCGGCAAGTACCGCAAGACCCACATCCCGCAGGTCAAGGGGTTCTGGGAGAAGTTCTACTTCCGGCCCGGCAACAGCGGCTGGCCGGTCTTCGACACCGCCGTCGGAAAGATCGGCGTCTACATCTGCTACGACCGGCACTTCCCGGAGGGCTGGCGCGCCCTCGGCCTCGAAGGCGCGCAGATCGTCTTCAACCCGTCGGCCACCAGCCGCGGCCTGTCCCGCTACCTGTGGCAACTGGAGCAGCCCGCCGCGGCCGTCGCCAACGAGTACTTCGTCGGCGCCATCAACCGCGTCGGCGTGGAGGAGTACGGCGACAACGACTTCTACGGCACGTCGTACTTCGCCGACCCGGAAGGCCAGTTCGTGGGCGAGGTCGCCGACGACAAGGCGCCCGAACTCCTCGTCCGTGACCTCGACATGGCCAAGTTGCGCGAGGTCCGCGACCGCTGGCAGTTCTACCGCGACCGCGCCCCGCACGCGTACCAGCCGCTGACCCGCCCGTAAGCCCCGGACCTGGAGGAGAACATGAGCGCCGTCCGTACCGTCGTCCGCGGTGGTCTCGTCGTCACCGCCGCCGACGAGATGCACGCCGACGTCCTCGTCGAGGACGGCCGGGTGGTGGCCCTGGCGGCCACCGGCAGCGACACCGCCGCGTCCTGGACGGACGCGCGCGTCATGGACGCCCACCAGAAGTACGTCATCCCGGGCGGTGTCGACGGACACACCCACATGGAGATGCCGTTCGGCGGCACGTACTCCGCCGACACCTTCGAGACCGGGACCCGCGCCGCCGCCTGGGGCGGCACCACCACCATCGTCGACTTCGCCATCCAGAGCGTGGGCGGCTCGCTGCGCGAGGGCCTGGACACCTGGTACGCCAAGGCGGACGGCAAGTGCGCCGTCGACTACGGCTTCCACATGATCGTCTCCGACGTGAACGAGGACACCCTCAAGGAGATGGATCTGCTCGTCTCGGAGGGCGTCACGTCCTTCAAGCAGTTCATGGCCTACCCGGGCGTCTTCTACTCCGACGACGGCCAGATCCTGCGCGCCATGCAGCGTGCCGCCGACAACGGCGGGCTGATCATGATGCACGCCGAGAACGGCATCGCGATCGACGTGCTCGTCGAACAGGCCCTCGCCCGCGGCGAGACCGACCCCCGCTTCCACGGCGAGGTCAGGAAGGCGCTCCTGGAAGCCGAGGCCACCCACCGTGCGATCCGCCTCGCGCAGGTCGCGGGCGCGCCCCTGTACGTCGTCCACGTGTCGGCTCGGGAAGCGGTCGCCGAACTGGCCCGCGCCCGCGACGAGGGCCTGCCGGTCTTCGGCGAGACCTGCCCGCAGTATCTGTTCCTGTCCACCGACAACCTCGCCGAGCCGGACTTCGAGGGCGCCAAGTACGTGTGCAGCACGCCGCTTCGGCCCAAGGAGCACCAGGCGGCGCTCTGGCGGGGCCTGCGCACGAACGACCTGCAGGTGGTCTCGACGGACCACTGCCCGTTCTGTTTCAGCGGACAGAAGGAGCTCGGCCGCGGCGACTTCTCCAAGATCCCCAACGGGATGCCCGGCGTCGAGCACCGCATGGACCTGCTCCACCAGGCGGTCGTCGACGGGCACATCTCGCGGCGCCGCTGGATCGAGATCGCCTGCGCGACCCCCGCCCGGATGTTCGGCCTGTACCCGAAGAAGGGCACGATCGCTCCGGGCGCCGACGCCGACATCGTCATCTACGACCCGCACGCCGAGCAGACGCTCTCCGCCACGACCCACCACATGAACGTCGACTACTCGGCGTACGAGGGCAAGCGGCTCACCGGCCGGGTCGAGACGGTCCTCTCGCGCGGTGAACCCGTCATCACGGAACGGGAGTTCACCGGGCGCGCCGGACACGGCACGTACACGCCGCGCGGCACAAGCCAGTACCTGAACTGAGGGGTAAATCCATGGACTTCGGACTCGTCCTGCAGACCGACCCGCCCGCGTCGGCCGTGGTCGACCGGATGAAACGCGCGGAGAGCCTCGGGTTCACGCACGGCTGGACCTTCGACTCGTGCGTCCTGTGGCAGGAACCGTACGTCGTCTACAGCCGCATCCTCGCCGAGACCGAGCACCTGATCGTCGGGCCGATGGTGACCAACCCCGGCACCAGGACCTGGGAGGTCACCGCCTCGACGTTCGCGACGCTCAACGACATGTACGGCAACCGGACCGTGTGCGGCATCGGCCGCGGCGACTCCGCGATGCGGGTGGCGGGACGCAAACCCAACACGCTCGCCCGCATCAGCGAGGCCATGAAGGTCATCCGCGCCCTCGGCCGCGGCGACGAGGCCGACCTCGGCGGCACCACGATCCGCCTCCCGTGGGTGCGCGCAGGCGCGTCGGTGCCGGTGTGGATGGCCGCCTACGGCCCCAAGGCGCTGAAGATGACGGGGGAGGAGGCCGACGGGTTCATCCTGCAGCTCGCCGACCCGTTCCTCACCGAGTGGATGGTCAAGGCGGTCCGGGACGCGGCGGCCGCCGCCGGACGGGACCCGGCGCACATCACGATCTGCGTGGCGGCACCCGCCTACGTCACCGAGGACGACTCGCCGCAGGCGCTCGCCCATGCCCGCGAGCAGTGCCGCTGGTTCGGCGGAATGGTCGGCAACCACGTCGCCGACCTCGTCGCCAAGTACGGCTCCCGTTCCGCGATGGTGCCGCAGGAGCTCACGGACTACATCAAGACGCGCGAAGGCTACGACTACGCGCACCACGGCCGCTCCGGAAATCCCGACACGGCTTTCGTCCCCGACGAGATCGTCGACCGCTTCTGCCTCATCGGTCCCGCCTCCTCACACGTCGAAAAGCTGCGCGAGCTGAAGGAGCTGGGCGTCGACCAGTTCGCCCTGTACGCGATGCACGACGCCAAGGACGAGGTGATCGAGGTCTACGGCCGCGACGTCATTCCAGCGCTGACCGCATGAACTCCCGGAGAACGGACTGCCCATGACCGACATCAGCGCACCGATACCGAAGGAGCTCGCCGCCGACGCCTACCCGGCCGGCAGCCGCTACGCCAACGAGGACCTGCGCCCCGTTCCGCTCGCCGAGCGCCGCTGGACCACGTACAACTTCGTCGCGCTGTGGATCGGCATGGCCCACTGCATCCCGTCGTGGACACTGGCCTCGGGCCTGGTGGCGCTCGGCATGGACTGGAAGCAGGCGGTCCTCACCATCGCGCTCGCCAACGTGATCGTGCTGCTGCCGATGCTGCTGACCGGGCACGCGGGACCGAAGTACGGCATACCGTTCCCGGTTCTGGCGCGGGCCTCCTTCGGCGTCCGGGGAGCCAACCTGCCCGCCATGGTGCGGGCGGCGGTGGCCTGCTGCTGGTTCGGCATCCAGACGTGGATCGGCGGCCAGGGCATCTTCGTCCTCCTCGGCAAGATCTTCGGCGGTTGGGCGGGCGCCGGGAGGATCGGCGGATACCCGTGGACGCTGTGGCTGTGCTTCGTCGTCTTCTGGGTCATCGAACTGGCCATCATCTACCGGGGCATGGACACCCTGCGCCGCTTCGAGAACTGGGCGGCGCCGTTCGTGCTGGTCGGCGCGGTGGTGCTGTTGATCTGGATCGCGCACAAGGCGGGCGGCTTCGGCCCGCTGCTGCACGAGCCGTCCAAGGTCGGCTGGGGACCGGACTTCTGGAAGGTCTTCTTCCCCGGCCTGATGGGCATGATCGGCTTCTGGTCGACCTTGTCGCTGAACATCCCGGACTTCACGCGGTTCGGCCGTGGCCAACGGGCCCAGGTGTGGGGGCAGACGCTCGGCCTGCCGACCACGATGACCGCGTTCGCGCTGATGTCGGTCCTGGTGACGGCCGGTTCCGAGAAGGTCTACGGGGTGGCGATCTGGGACCCGGTGGCGCTCGCGGGCAAGACGGACAACGTCTTCGGGCTGCTCTTCGCGCTCGTCACGGTCTTCGTGGCGACGATCTCGGTGAACGTCGCGGCGAATGTCGTGTCCCCCGCGTACGACCTGGCGAACCTGGCACCGAAGCTCATCTCGTTCCGCACGGGCGCGATCGTCACGGGTGTCATCGGCGTCCTCGTCATGCCGTGGAAGCTGTTGTCCACGCCGGAGCTGTACATCTTCACGTGGCTCGGCGTGGTCGGCGGCCTGCTGGGGACGGTGGCCGGGATCCTGATCGCGGACTACTGGATCGTGCGGCGCACGGTGCTGCATCTGGCGGACCTGTACGTGGCCCGGGGCCGGTACTGGTACCGCGGCGGCTGGAACTGGAGAGCCGTCGCCGCGTTCGTTGCCGGTGGCACACTGGCCGTCGGCGGCTCGTACTCGACGCTGAACGAGAAGGGACACAAGGCAGGCCCCTTCCCGCTCGACGGCCTCATCCCGTTCCTCAAGCCGCTCGCCGACTACGGGTGGGCGGTGGGGCTCGCGGCGTCGCTCGTCGTGTACGTGGCGCTCATGGGCGGCCGCCGCCGGGTGTGACCGTCGGGACCAGGCGCACCGCCACCGCCTTCGACGTCGGCGTGTTGCTGCCGTCGGCCACGCTGTCCAGCGGCACCAGGACGTTCGTCTCCGGGTAGTACGCGGCGGCCGACCCGCGGGGCGTCGGGTAGGCCACCGTACGGAAGCCCGGCGCGCGCCGCTCGACGCCGTCCCCGTCCCACATGCTGACCAGGTCCACGAGGTCGCCCTCCGCGATGCCGAACTCCGCCAGGTCGTCGGCGTTGACGAGCACGACGCGGCGTCCGCCCCTGATGCCGCGGTAGCGGTCGTCGTCCGCGTACGGGACGGTGTTCCACTGGTCGTGCGAGCGGAGGGTCTGGAGGATCACGTGGCCCGCTGGGGCGGTGAGCCGGCTGAACGGGTTCGCCGTGAACACGGCCGTCCCGGTGGGTGTGGGGAACGTACGGCGGTTCACCGGGTTGGGGAGGGTGAAGCCGCCGGGTGCGCGGACCCGGCGGTTGAAGTCCTCGAACCCGGGGACCACGCGGCCGATGCGGTCGCGCACCACGTCGTAGTCGGCTTCGAAGGACGCCCAGTCGATCTCCGGCTTCCCGTCGAGGACCTTGCGCGCGAGGCGGCTGATGACGGCGACCTCGCTGAGCAGGTCCGGCGCGGCGGGTGTCAGGCGCCCCCGCGTGGCGTGGACGTCGCTCATCGAGTCCTCCACCGTCATGAACTGCTCACCACCGGCCTGCACGTCGCGGTCGCCGCGGCCGAGCGTCGGCAGGATCAGCGCGGTCCTGCCGGGAACCGTGTGGGAGCGGTTCAGCTTGGTGGAGATGTGGGCGGTCAGGCGGCAGCCGCGCATCGCCCGTTCGGTGACCTCGCTGTCCGGGGTGGCGCGGACGAAGTTGCCGCCCACGCCGACGAAGACGTGCGCCCGGCCGTCCCGCATGGCGCGGATCGCGTCGACCGAGTCCAGGCCGTGGCGGCTCGGCGGGGTGAAGCCGAACTCCTTGCCGAGCGCGTCGAGGAACGCCTGCGGCATCCGCTCCCACACGCCCATCGTGCGGTCGCCCTGCACGTTGCTGTGCCCGCGCACCGGGCAGACACCGGCGCCGGGACGCCCGATGTTGCCCCGAAGGAGCAGGAAGTTGACGACTTCCCGGATCGTCGCGACACCGTGCTTGTGCTGGGTCAGGCCCATCGCCCAGCACACGATGACGCTGCGCGCGCCGAGCACCCGGCGGTGGACCTCCTCGATCTCGTCGCGGCGCAGGCCGGTCGCGGCCAGGACGTGCGCCCAGTCGAGCGAGCGTATGTGGTCGCTGAACACGTCGAAGCCGCTGGTGTGCCGCTCGACGAAGTCCCGGTCGACGACCGTGCCCGGCGCCTCGTCCTCGGCCCGCAGCAGGAGCAGGTTGAGCGCCTGGAACAGAGCCAGGTCGCCGCCCGGCCTGATCTGAAGGAACTGGTCGGCGATCGTGGTGCCGCGGCCGATCACACCGCGCGCCTTCTGCGGATGCTTGAAGCGCAGCAGTCCGGCCT
This sequence comes from Streptomyces beihaiensis, assembly GCF_026274175.1. Classification (GTDB taxonomy): domain Bacteria; phylum Actinomycetota; class Actinomycetes; order Streptomycetales; family Streptomycetaceae; genus Streptomyces; species Streptomyces beihaiensis. Next base: position 4,686 of record NZ_JAPHNL010000334.1, on the reverse strand, counting down.
CGGGCAGCGGGTTGACGGCGACGACGCTGCCGCCGCGCCGCTTGGTCTCTTCGAGGGCCGAGAGCATGCGCGGGTGGTTGGTGCCCGGGTTCTGGCCGACGACGAACACCAGGTCGCTGTCGTGCAGGTCCTCCAGGGTGACGCTGCCCTTGCCGATGCCCAGGGTCTCGTTGAGCGCGGCGCCGCTGGACTCGTGGCACAGGTTGGAGCAGTCCGGCAGGTTGTTCGTGCCGAAGGCGCGGGCGAACAGCTGGAGGAGGAAGGCGGGTTCGTTGGGCAGGCGGCCCGACGTGTAGAAGACGGCCTCGTCCGGGTCGTCGAGCGCGCGCAGTTCGTCGGCGAGCAGCGTCAGCGCCTCGTCCCAGCCGATCGGCTCGTAGTGGTCGCTCGTGGCGCGCTTGACCATCGGTTCGGTGAGCCGGCCCTGCTGGTTGAGCCAGCGGTCGGAGCGCGCGGCGAGTTCGGTCACGGTGTGCCGGGCGAAGAATTCCCTGGTGAGGCGGCGCGTGGTGGCCTCGTCGGTGATGTGCTTGGCGCCGTTCTCGCAGTACTCGTTGAGATGCCGGTGGCCGGGGTCGCCGTCCGGCCAGGCGCAGCCCGGACAGTCGATGCCGCCGTCCTGATTGATGTTCAGGAGCGCCAGCGCGGTACGCCTCGGTGAGGTCCGGCCGAGGGCGTACTTGAGCGCGTGGGCGACGGCGGGGACGCCGGTCGCCCAGGTCTTCGGCGGGCCGACCGAGAGATCGTCGAGATCGTCGTCGGGCTCGGGCATGCCTGTCACCTCGGCTGGTTCGTGGGCGATTCGCGCAGGGGAGGAGGGGAGGAGGGGAGGAGGCGAGTAGGGGAGGAAGAGGAGGGGGAGGGGACGGGAGATCCGTCCGGCGGGTGGACGAATGGTAGGGCAACAGATTTCGCGTTCTGATATATCAGGGCGGTGTGCGAACGCACGCTAAGCGGCCGTGGTTCCCGCCGTCAACACCGCCCGCCCCATGGCGATTTGGCCGCCCCGCTCGACCGGTCTCAGATGATCGCCCGGATCGCCCGCTCGAAGTTGGCGACGTGCTCGGCCGCCACGGCCGACGCCTTCGCCGCATCGCCCTCGATGATCGCCCGCAGCAGCCGCCCGTGCTCGTGCACGTGCTGGTCGAGGTCGGTGAGCCGGTCGAGGAACAGGCACCAGATGCGGGTGGCCAGGTTGTCGTATCCGGTCAGGGTGGCTTCGAGATAGGGGTTGTGGGTGACCGCGTACACCGCTCGGTGCACCGCCATGTCGAGCCGCAGCAGCTCGGTCTCGGCGTCCGTGCCGTGTCCGGGCGGTGCCGCCTCCAGGCAGGCCACGTAGTCGGCGAGCAGTGAGCGGTCGGCGGCGGTGGCCCGCGTGGCGGCCAGGGAGGCGGCCAGTGGCTCCAGCTCCTGGCGGACCTCCGAGATGTGGCTCAGATCGGCGATCTGCACCTCGGTCGCGAAGGTGCCGCGGCGCGGGTAGGCGATGACGAGCCGCTCGATCTCCAGCCGCTTGAGGGCCTCCCTGACCGGGGTGCGGCCCAGTTCGAGCTCCTCGGCCAGCCGGCCGTCGTGGACCGGCTCGCCGGGGCGGATCCGCAGTGTGACCAGGCGGTCGCAGATCTCCTGGTACGCCTGATCGGCCAGCGTCCCGCGGTCCTGGCCGCCGATGGCGGACGTGGAAGCCATTCGTTGCCTCCCTTGGCATCCCTTGACGTGGTCCCGGTCGAGAACTACGGTACCGCAACATCCAACTGATATATCAGTCTCGATCGTATTGCTCTTCAGCTGCTCTTCAGCTGCTCTTCAGTTGCTCGTCAGTTGACCGTCAGATGCCCATCAGTCGCCTCGGACCCGCTCCGCCCCCGATGTGGAAGGCAGCCCATGATGACGACCGCCCGCCCGGCCACCCCTGGTGACGGACTGCCGGACCACCCCGACTTCCTCTGGCGCAACCCCGACCCGAAACGCTCCTACGACGTCGTGATCGTCGGCGGCGGCGGGCACGGCCTGGCCACCGCCTACTACCTGGCCAAGAACCACGGCATCACGAACATCGCCGTACTGGAGAAGGGCTGGCTCGCGGGCGGCAACATGGCCCGGAACACGACGATCATCCGCTCCAACTACCTCTGGGACGAGAGCTCCGGCATCTACGAGCACTCCCTCAAACTCTGGGAAACCCTCGAAGAGGACCTCGACTACCCGATCCTCTTCTCCCAGCGCGGCGTACTGAACCTCGCGCACAACCTCCAGGACGTCCGCGACAGCAAGCGCCGCGTCTACGCGAACCAGCTCAACGGCATCGACGCCGAGTGGCTCGAACCGGACGAGGTGGCCAAGGTCTGCCCCATCGTCAACACCTCACCCGACGTGCGCTACCCCGTGCACGGCGCCACCTACCAGCCGCGCGCCGGCATCGCCAAACACGACTACGTCGCCTGGGGATTCGCCCGCCGAGCGGACGCGTACGGCATCGACCTCATCCAGAACTGCGAGGTCACCGGCATCGACGTCCGGGACGGACGGGTGAAGGGCGTACGGACCACCCGCGGCACCATCGCCGCGGGAAAGGTCGCCCTGGCCGCCGCCGGACACTCCTCGGTCCTGGCCTCCATGGTGGGACTGCGCCTGCCCGTCCAGAGCCACCCGCTCCAGGCACTCGTCTCCGAGCTGCTGGAACCCGTGCACCCGACCGTCGTCATGTCCAACGCCGTGCACGTCTACGTCTCCCAGGCCCACAAGGGCGAACTCGTCATGGGCGCGGGCATCGACAGCTACAACGGCTACGGACAGCGCGGCGCCTTCCACATCGTCGAACGCCAGATGGCCGCCGCCCTGGAGCTCTTCCCCGTCTTCGCCCGCGCCCACATGCTGCGCACCTGGGCCGGCATCGTCGACACCACCCCCGACGCCTCGCCGATCGTCGGCCTCACGCCCGTCGAGGACCTGTACGTGAACTGCGGCTGGGGAACGGGCGGTTTCAAGGCCACCCCCGGCGTCGGCTGGGCCTTCGCGCACACCGTGGCCACCGGCGCACCGCACGAGACCAACGCCCCGTTCACCCTCGATCGCTTCACCACCGGTGCGCTCGTCGACGAGCACGGCGCCGCCGCCGTCGCCCACTGAGCCGCTCGCCCCCGAGCTCACCGACCTGCCCCCAGACCCAGCCGAGGAGACTGCGATGCAGCTCATCCCGTGCCCCTGGTGCGGCCCCCGGGAGGAGGCCGAGTTCCACTACGGCGGCCAGGCCCACGTGGCCCACCCCGCGGACCCGCACGCGCTCGACGACGAGCAGTGGGCCCAGTACGTCTTCTACCGCGACAACCCCAAGGGCCCGTTCGCGGAGCGCTGGACCCACGCGGCCGGCTGCCGCCGCTGGTTCAACGCCCTGCGCGACACCGTCTCCTACGAGATCCACGCCGTGTACCCCGTCGGACAGGAACCCACCGCATGAGCACGCCCTTCCGCAGCCCGGAGCACGGGCGCGTCGACCGCTTCGCCACACTCGGCTTCACCTTCGACGGCACCCGTTACACCGGCCACCCCGGCGACACCCTCGCCTCCGCCCTGCTCGCCCACGGCGTGCACCATGTGGCGAGCTCCATCAAGTACGGGCGGCCACGTGGCATCATGACGGCGGGCCCCGAGGAGCCCAACGCGCTGGTGCAGATCGAGGCGCCGTTCTCCGAACCCATGCTCACCGCCACCACCGTCGAGCTGTACGACGGGCTCGTCGCGCGCGGACTCGGCGGGCAGGGGCGCCTCGCCACCGAGCCCGACCCGGCCCGGTACGACACCAAGCACCTGCACGCCGAACTGCTCGTCGTCGGCGCCGGTCCGGCCGGGCTCGCCGCGGCGCTCGCCGCCCGCGGCACCGGCGCCCGTGTGGTCCTCGTCGACGCCAACCCCGAGCTCGGTGGGAGCCTGCTCGGCACCGCGCAGCCCGTCGACGGCCGCCCCGCCCAGGAGTGGGTCGACGCCGCCGTGCGCCGCCTCGCCGCCGACCCCGACATCACGGTCCTGACCCGCACCACCGCCTTCGGCCACTACGACGACAACCTCGTCCTCGCCCTGGAGAAGCGCACCGACCACCTCGGCGCCGCCGCCCCCCGCCACCTCGCCCGGCAGCGCGTCTGGCGCATCCGCGCCCGGCAGGTCGTGCACGCCACGGGCGCCACGGAACGGCCCGTCGCCTTCGACGACAACGACCGGCCCGGCATCATGCTGGCGTCCGCCGCCCGCACCTACCTGCACCGGCACGGAGTCCTCGTCGGCCGTCGGGCCACCGTCTTCACCACCAACGACAGCGCGTACGCCGCGGCGCTCGAACTCGCCGACGCGGGCGTGGAACTGGCGGCCGTGATCGACGCCAGGGCCACAGCCCCCGACCACCTGGCCGACGCGTGCGCCCGGCGCGGCATCCCCGTACACACCGGTCACGTCGTCACCGGCACCAGCGGCGTCGAACGCGTCCGCCGCGTCCATGTCGCCCAACGCGGCGGCGGGTCCGCGCCGCGGCGCCGCGGCATCGACTGCGACACGCTGCTCGTCTCCGGCGGCTGGAACCCGGCCGTCGCCCTGTTCAGCCAGGCTCGCGGCGCCCTGCGCTACGACACCGGGCGCGCCGCGTTCGTGCCCGCCCGGCCCCTGCCGACCGTGCGCACGGCGGGCGCCGCCGAC
>NZ_JAPHNL010000333.1 GCF_026274175.1 Streptomyces beihaiensis | reverse complement strand
AGACTTCGAGGCGCTCGTCGGCGGACATGAGCCGCACGCCGGAGCGGCCGGGAGCGCGCGCGTCGAGCAGCTCGACCGCCGTCCCCGCGTGCCGCGCCGAGTTGGCCAGCGCTTCCTGCACGATGCGGTACGCCTCGCGTGAGACGAGCGGTGGCACGGCGGCCGGGTCGACGCCGAGCGTGACCCTCACCTCCAGACCGGCCGCCCGTGTGCGGCGCAGCAGCCCGTCGAGGTCGTCGGCGAGCGTCGGCGCGGACGTGGGCCCGGTGGCCGACGGGCCGCCGTCCTCGCGCAACACCCCCAGGACCGCGTCAAGTTCACCCACCGTGCGGCGCGTCGTGTCCTCGATGGCCGCCAGCGCCTCCCGTACGAAGCCGGGGTCCGTGTCGAGGACCCGGCGCGCGGCGCTCGCCTGCAAGGTGACCGCGCTGAGCGCGTGCCCCACCGCGTCGTGGAGCTCCCGCGCGAGCCGGTTGCGTACGGCGAGATCGGCGGCGCGCGCCTCGGCGGCCGCCAGCCGCTCGGTGGGGCCGGGGCCGAGGAGCACCGGCGCCCACCGAGCGAGCAGCCCCGACGCAGCCGCCGCGCACCCGGCGAGCGCCACGAGCATCAGCACCCCCGCGACGGGCGCGAGCGCCACCGCCCAGCCGTGCTCAAGGGTGCCGCCGGGCAGACCGAACCGGGAGGCGCGCAGCGTGGGGAAGAGCGGGTACACGACGAGGACCGCCGCGAACGGGGGCACCGCCAGGGTCATCGCGCTCAGCACCCCGCCGAGCAGCACGTGCAGCGTGAACCACCCGACCGTGCGCCCGCGTGCGCCCGCGCCCCGCGGCGGCCCGTCGGCCAGCGCCCCGCCGTCCACCGAGCACAGCGTCCGCACCGCGGCCACGGACATCGGCCGGGTCAGCGGGAACAGCGCGGTGACCGCGGCGAGCGGAAGTCCGACGGCGAACGAGGCGAGCAGCAGCCGCACGTCCGTGAACGCCGTCCGTGCGCCGAGCACCGGGCCGACGAACACCAAGCCCACCAGCACGTACGGCATGGCGAGCGCGCCGCCGAGGATCAGATGGACCCAGCGGCGGCGTGCCACGTGGCCGACGAGGCGCCGGGCCGCGCGTCTCATCCCACCCGCGCCGGGGACGGCACGGGCCCGGCGTCCCGCGCCGCCGTGGCTTCCTGGCGCTGGACGAGCTGGTGCAGGCCGACGGTGGCGACGAGCATGCCGACGATCATCTGCACAGCGTAGACACAGTTCATCAGCTGCGTCGGGCGGTCCGCGATGTCGGCGACGCTGAACAGCGACGGCAGCGACAGCCAGCACGTCAGCACCCCGGAGCCCACCCACGCCCCGGTCAGCGGCACCGCGACGGGCAGCCTGGGCGCCCGGCGGAAGGCGAGCAGCAGCCCGGCCGCGGCCGCCGTCACCAGATACACCAGGTCCAGGCTCTCCAGCAGATAGAAGTCGCTGGTGCGGTCCGTGGCGAGGCCCGCGCCCAGTCCCGGCTCGGCGCCGCACGCCCACAGCACGTGCAGGACGATCGGGAAGAGCGCGAGGAGCGCGGCGGCCACGGCGACGGCCCGCTGTGCGGCCGCGCCGTGCGCCACCGGCAGCTCGCCCGTCCTGCCGCGCCACAGGTGGCCCCACCGGTCGCGCGCGTACAGGGCGAACAGCGTCGTCAGACACGCCGCCTGCACGATGAATCCCGTGTAGACCATCGCGAACACCCACGGTTCGAGGAAGGCTCTGCCGCCGGGGGACGTCGTCCGTGTCGAACCGCCGAAGAGGTGGACCACCAGTTCCAGCGGATACCCGGCCGTGATGGGCGTGAGCAGCCCTGTCGCCACCCACATCGGCACGGCGAGCAGCCACGCGGGCACCCGCCGCCCCCATGGGCGGGTCAGCGCGAACGCGAGCACGATGACGGCCGTGTCGAGCAGGACGGTCACGCTGTTCGCGATCACCATCGTGGTGCGGTGCTCCAGCAGGGAACTGCCGTGCGGGATGCCGACCTTCGCGCCCGTGATCCAGACGGCCTTGAGGGTCAGGTAGGGGAGGCATGCCGTTATCGCCACGACCCTCAGCGCGGCGCGTACCGACTCTTCGCGTGTTCTCTTCTCGTGGGACATGGCCTCAGGTTCGCGCCGGGGCACGGCCTGCCACGTCCTGCCTCGCGACGATCCGTCTCCGCCGTGCGGGGGAGGCCCGGCGTCAGAGCCGGCGGGTCGCCAGCGTCAGGCGGTCCCGCGCGTCGAACAGCGCGTCCTTCACCATCTGCTCGTGCGCCGGCGTCAGGCGGGCCACCGGGACCGAGCAGCTGATCGCGTCGCGGGCCGGGGTGCGGTACGGGATCGCCACGCCGAAGCAGCGCAGGCCCAGCGTGTTCTCCTCGCGGTCCACCGCGTAGCCCTGTTCCCGGACGGCGTGGAGTTCTTCGATGAGCTTGTCGCGGTCCGTGATCGTGTGTTCCGTCAGGGCGGGCAGCGTCTGCGGGAGCAGCTTGCGGACCTGTTCGTCGGTGTGGGTGGCCAGGAGCGCCTTGCCGAGCGAGGTGGAGTGGGCCGGGAGGCGGCGGCCGACGCGGGTGAACGGGCGCAGGTAGTGCTGGGACTGGCGGGTGGCCAGGTACACGACGTTCGTGCCGTCCAGACGGGCCAGGTGGATCGTCTCCGTCGTGTCGTCCGAGAGGCGGTCCAGCGTGGGGCGGGCCGCCGCCACCACCTCGTCCCCGTCGATGTACGACGTACCGACCAGGAGCGCGCGTACGCCGATGCCGTAGCGCGTGCCCGTCGCGTCCGTCTCCACCCAGCCGAGCTCCACCAAGGTGCGCAGCAGCATGTAGAGGCTGGACTTCGGGTAGCCGACCGCCTCCTGCACCGCGGCCAGGGAGTGCATGCCGGGGCTGCCGGCGAAGAATTCGAGCAGTTCGACCGTTCGTACGGCCGATTTCACCTGCGCGCCGCCGGTACCGCCCGCGCCGCCCGCGGCCCCCGTCTCGTCTGCCGACATCGCCCTTGACCCCTTCGTTCGACCGGAATTACTGTCCAGTCTCAGTTCATCATCAGAGACGGCGTTCAGTATATCGAACGACCCTCGTCGTGCGCCCGACGGGCGGCGAGAAAACCGGGAGGAATCCGCGGTGGCAGCAGCACCAGTCTGGAGTGTCGACCCCCGAACCGGGAAGCAGCGGGAGCAGGTCGCGGTCGAGGCCACGGCCGAGGAAGTCGACCAGGCGGTGCGTGCCGCCCATGGCGCGCGGTCCGCTCTCGCCGACCGCGTGGTGCGCGCCGCGTTCTTGCGGACCGCCGCCGATCTGCTCGACGAGGCCGAGCACCAGCTCGTCGAGGCCGCCGACGCCGAGACCGCGCTCGGGCCCGTCCGGCTGGGCGGGGAGCTCGCTCGTACCTCTTACCAACTGCGTGCCTTCGCCGGTGTGGTCGAGGAGGGGGCGTTCCTCGGTGTGGTGATCGACCACCCTGACGACCGGGCCACCCCTCCCGTTCCTGATCTGCGGCGGTACAAGATTCCGCTGGGCGTCGTCGCCGTCTACTCCGCCTCCAACTTCCCCTTCGCCTTCTCCGTGGCCGGCGGCGACACCGCCAGCGCGCTCGCCGCCGGGTGTCCTGTCGTCGTCAAGGCGCACCCCGACCACCCCGCCACGTCGGAGCTCGTCGCCGCGGTCGTGCGGCGCGCCGCCGCGCGGCACGGCATCCCGGAGGGTGTGCTCGGCCTCGTCCACGGATTCGAGGCGGGCGTCGAACTGGTCACGCACCCGCTGGTCTCGGCCGCCGGGTTCACCGGGTCCGTGCGGGGCGGGCGTGCTCTGTTCGATGCCGCGGCCGCCCGGCCCGTTCCCATTCCGTTCCACGGCGAGCTGGGGTCGCTCAACCCCGTCGTCGTCACCGAGGCCGCCGCTGCCGAACGGCCCGAGGTCATCGGGGCCGGGCTCGCCGGTTCCATGACGCTCGGTGTCGGGCAGTTCTGCGTCAAGCCCGGACTTGTTCTCGTGCCTGCCGGTGAGGCGGGTGAGCGCCTCCTCAAGGCGCTCACCGCCGCTGTCAGTGACACCGACGCCGGCGTGCTGCTCGATCACCGCATGCGGGACAACTTCGTCGCCGGTGTCGCCGAGCGCGCCGAGCTGGCGGATGTGGAGTCGCCGGTCACGCCCGGGGCCGGTGGGGAGCACACCGTGGCTCCCGGGTTCCTCACGGTCCCGGCCGCGCGGCTGGCCGAGGCGGGTCCGCACGACCTGCTGCTGGAGGAGTGCTTCGGGCCGGTCACCGTTGTCGCGCGGTACTCCTCCGACGAGGAGGTCGCCGCTGTGCTCGGGCGGCTGCCCGGGAACCTGACCGCCACCGTGCAGCTGTCGGCCGGTGAGGCGGCGGGAGAGGGGCGCGGCCTTTCCCTGCTCGCCGAGCTCACGTCGATCGCCGGGCGTGTGCTCGTCAACGGGTGGCCCACCGGTGTCGCCGTCGCCCCCGCTCAGCACCACGGGGGGCCCTACCCCGCCACCACGTCCACCTCGACCTCGGTGGGCGCCACCGCCATCGAGCGGTGGATGCGGCCGGTCGCCTACCAGAACGCGCCCGAGGCGCTGCTGCCGGCCGAGCTGCGGGACGACAATCCGCTGGGGCTGCCGCGGCGGTACGAGGGGCGCCTGGAGATCTGAGGCGGGAGCTCACCGGGTGGCAGGCGGCGGTCTGTGGGAACGCGGCGGTCTGTGGGGATGCTGCGGGAATGCCCTGGGCGCGCATGCCGTTGTGCTTTCAAGTACATGACTTCTAGTTGAGTGAGACACCCATGCGCGTCGAGATCTGGACCGACATCAACTGCCCCTTCTGCTACATCGGCAAATCCCGGTTCGAGCAGGCCCTCGACGCCTTCCCGCACAAGGACCAGGTCGAGGTCGTGCACCGGTCCTTCGAACTCGACCCCGGGCTCGCCAAGGGGGAGACCGGGTCCGTGGTCACCAAGATCGCCCAGAAGTACGGGATCAGCGAGGCGCAGGCCGCCGCCAACGAGCGGGGGCTGAAGGAGCAGGCCGCCACCCTCGGGCTGCCCTATCTGAGCGAGGGGCGGGATTACGGGAACAGCTTCGACCTGCACCGGCTGCTGCACCTCGCCAAGGAGAAGGGCGTGCAGGACGCGGTGGTCGACGCCCTGTACCGGGGGAATTTCGCCGAGGAAGGGTCCGTGTTCGGCGACGAGGAGCGCGTGGTGCGCCTCGTCGTCGAGGCCGGGCTCGACGAGAGCGACGTGCGGGCTGTGCTCGGTGACCCCTCGGCGTACGCGGACGCCGTGCGCGCCGACGAGCGTGAAGCCGCGGAGCTGGGTGCGGGCGGTGTGCCGTTCTTCGTCCTCGACCGTGCGTACGGCGTCTCCGGCGCTCAGCCCGCCGAGGTCTTCACGCAGGCGCTTCAGCAGGCGTGGGGGGACCGGGCGCCGCTGACCGTCGTGGACGGCGGGGACGCCTGCGGGCCTGACGGCTGTGCCGTACCGCGGACCTGAGCGTGGCAGATGAGCGTTCCTTGGGGGTACCGCTCAAAACTTCTCAATAGACGGGGAGTTGATTGCGGGGCACAGTGGGGACATGGATCTCGATCTCGATGTCGTGGGTGAGCAGTTCCGGCCCGGTGGGACTTACCTGAACACCGCGAGCGCCGGGCTGCTGCCCGCTCGGGCCGTGCGTGCGATGCGTGAGGCCCTGGAGGGGATGGCCAGTGGGCGGGCCGCCGACCCCTTGTTCGAGGACGCCGAGGCCGCCCGTGCCGCGTTCGCCCGGCTTGCCGGAGTTCCGGTGGCACGGGTGGCCATGGGCGGCTCGGTGGCCGTCTACAGTGGGCTGATCGCCTCGTCGCTTCCGCCGGGGGCCGAAGTCCTCACCGCGGAAGGGGAGTTCAGCTCCACCGTCAATCCCTTCCACGTGCGCGGCGATCTGAAGGTGCGGATCGTGCCGCTGGAGGCACTCGCCGAGAGTGTGCGCCCCGGCACCGCGCTCGTCGCCGTCAGCGCCGCCCAGTCCGCCGACGGGCGCGTAGCCGACCTGCGCGAGTTGCGGGCCGTCACCCGTGAGCACGGGGCCCGGCTGTACGTCGACGCCTCGCAGGCCGCCGGATGGTTTCCGCTGGAGGAGCATGCTCCGGGCGCCGACTACACCGCGTCCGTCGCCTTCAAGTGGCTGACGTGTCCGCGTGGTGCCGTCTTCTTCGTGGCGCCGGGGGACCCCGAGGGCGTGGAGTCGTTGGCTCCCGTGTTCGGGGGATGGGTCGCGGGGGAGCGGCCCTGGGACAGCTGCTACGGGCCCGTCACCGAGCTCGCCCGGTCCGCCCGGAGGTTCGACGAGTCGCCCGCGCTGCTCACGTACGTGGGGGCCCGGCACGCGCTGGAGCTGATCGAGCGCCTCGGGGTGGATGCCGTACGGGCTCATGACCTGGCGCTCGCCGAGCGGTTTCGGGCCGGGGTGCTCGAACTCGGTCACGAGCCCGTGGCCGCGCCCGGCTCGCCGATCGTCTCGGTCCCCGGACTCGGGGCACGGCAGGCGGAGCTGGCCCGCGCCGGGGTGCAGCTGTCCGACCGGGCCGGGAACCTGCGGGCCTCCTTCCACCTGTACAACACCGCCGACGATGTCGCGCGGGTCCTTGAGGCCCTTGCCGGGTAGCCGAGGGGCGTGGGGGCGGAGGTGGGGGCGTACCCCGTGCCCGCCCCCACCTGTGACTCCTACTTCACCGGCGTGAAGTCACGTGCGCCGATGAACTCCGGACGGCGGATCGGTGCCGCGAACGGCTCCTGCGCCGTGTTCTCCACGCTGTTGAAGACGAAGAACACATTGCTGCGCGGGAACGGCGTGATGTTGTCCCCGCTGCCGTGCATCGTGTTGCAGTCGAACAGGACCGCCGAGCCGGCCTTGCCGACCCACTGCGAGACGCCGTACTCGCCCGACATCTTGGTCAGTGCCTCGTCCGAGGGGATACCGGCGTCCTGCATCTGCAGCGAGCGCTTGTAGTTGTCCTTCGGTGTGGCCCCCTGGCAGCCCAGGAACGTGCGGTGCGATCCGGGCATGAGCAGGAGGCTGCCGTTGTAGGCGTAGTTCTCCGTGAGCGCGATGGAGACGGAGACCGTGCGCATGTTGGCCAGGCCGTCCTCCGCGTGCCAGGTCTCGAAGTCCGAGTGCCAGTAGAAGCCGGACGCTCCGAAGCCGGGCTTCACATTGATGCGGGACTGGTGGATGTAGACGTCCGAACCCAGGATCTGCCGGGCCCGTCCCACCACGCGCGGGTCCGCCGCCAGTTCGGCGAAGACCTCGCTGATCTTGTGCACCTCGAAGATCGAGCGGACCTCCTGGGAGCGGGGCTCGACGATGGAGCGCTCGTCCGCGCGCATCGCCGGGTCCAGCACGAGGCGGTCCAGCTCCGTCCGGTAGACGCCCACCTCGCTCTCCGAGATCAGCTCGTCGACCTGGAAGAAACCGTCCCGGTCGAACTCCGACAGCTCCGCGGCCGTGAACGGCCCCTCCGTACCCGGCGCGGACCACACGACGGGGTCCTTGCGCTCGGTCAGCACCTCGGTGGCGCCTCGGGTCGGGTACAGGTCTGCGGTGCGTTCGGGTGCGGTGGTCATGGTGTTGCCTGCCTCTCCTCTCGTACGGCCCTGTTCGGGAGGTACCCCGGCCCGCCGCGTCCCGCCCCCGAGGCGGGGTGCGACGGGCCGGAAGTTCAAGTGGAGCACCGGCTCCGGGCATACGCGAGAGGGCCTCGGGGCCCTCGCGCGTATGTCAGGCCTCGTCCGGCTCCGTCAGGAGCGGGTACACGCCGTTCTCGTCGTGGTCCTCACGGCCGGTGACCGGCGGGTTGAAGACGCACAGGCAGCGGAAGTCCTCCTTGATCCGCATGGTGTGCTTCTCGTGCCCGTTCAGCAAGTACATCGTGCCCGGCGTGATGGTGTACTTCTCGCCGGTGGTGTCGTCGGTCAGCTCCGCCTCGCCCTCGACGCAGACGACGGCCTCGATGTGGTTGGCGTACCACATGGACGTCTCGGTGCCCGCGTAGAGGATGGTCTCGTGCAGAGAGAAGCCGACGCGCTCCTTGGCGAGCACGATGCGCTTGCTCTCCCATGTGCCCGACTTGGCCTTGACGTGGCGGTCGGTGCCTTCAATGTCCTTGAACGAACGGACGATCACGGTGAGTTCTTTCCCTTTCTGACGGTGGGTGCGGGGGCGTCGGCTCAGGCCGTCTCGCGGACCGCGCGGGCCAGGATGCGCAGGCCCTCGTCCAGTTCCTCGGGCGTGATGGTCAGCGCGGGCAGCAGCTTGACCACCTCGCTCTCCGGGCCGGAGGTCTCGATGAGCAGGCCGAGCTCGAAGGCGCGCTTGGCGATCTTGTTCGCCCGCTCCTTGTCGTGGAACTCGACACCCCACACCAGGCCGCGGCCGCGCACCTCGGCGACCTCGTCGCGGTGCTCCTCACGGATGGCGGTCAGCGCCTGCTCGACCTGCTGGCCGCGGGCCAGGGTCTGCTTCTCCATGGCCGGGCCGTCGCTCCAGTAGGTCTCCAGGGCGGCGGCGGCCGTCACGAACGCGGGGTTGTTGCCGCGGAACGTGCCGTTGTGCTCGCCCGGCTCCCAGGCGTCCAGCTCCGGCTTGAACAAGGTGAGCGCCATGGGCAGGCCGTAGCCGCCGATGGACTTCGAGACGGTCACGATGTCCGGCGTGATGCCCGCTTCCTCGAAGGAGAAGAAGGCACCGGTGCGGCCGCAGCCCATCTGGATGTCGTCGACGATGAGCAGCATGTCCCAGCGCTTGCACACATCGGCGAGCTTGCGCAGCCACTCGGCGCGGGCGACGTTGATGCCGCCCTCGCCCTGCACCGTCTCGACGATGACGGCCGCCGGCGTGTTGAGGCCGGAACCCTGGTCCTCCAGCAGCCGCTCGAACCAGATGAAGTCCGGCGTCCGGCCGTCCAGGTAGTTGTCGAACGGCATCGGCGTGCCGTGCACCAGCGGGATGCCGGCGCCCGCGCGCTTGAACGCGTTGCCGGTCACCGCGAGGGAGCCGAGCGACATGCCGTGGAAGGCGTTGGTGAAGGAGACGATCGCCTCGCGGCCCTTGACCTTACGGGCCAGCTTCAGCGCCGACTCGACCGCGTTGGTCCCCGTCGGTCCCGGGAACATGACCTTGTAGGGCAGGTCGCGCGGGCGCAGGATGATGTTCTGGAAGGACTCCAGGAAGGCGCGCTTGGCCGACGTCGACATGTCGAGGCCGTGCGTGACCCCGTCGCGCTCCAGGTAGTCGATGAGGGCGCGTTTGAGCACCGGGTTGTTGTGGCCGTAGTTGAGCGAACCGGCGCCCGCGAAGAAGTCGAGGTAGGCGTGGCCGTCCTCGTCGTACATGCGGCTGCCCTGGGCCCGGTCGAAGACGGTGGGCCAGCCGCGGCAGTAGCTGCGCACCTCCGACTCAAGGGTCTCGAAGACGCTCAGGTCCGGCTGGGTGATGGTCACAGCGAAAGCTCCTCTAGGGAGGGAAAGATTCGGGGGGTGTCGTCGGGGTTTGGCTCGGGGTCAGGCGTGGGGTGCCGGGAGCGGACCTATCCGGTACAGCTCCTCGGGCAGGTGCCCGTCGTCGGGGAAGAGCCCCGCGTCGAACAGGACCGTGCGCTCCATACCGGCGCCGTGCCGTCGCGCGTACGAGGCGAAGAGCGCCTGCGAGGCGGCGTTGTCCGGCGTGATGGTCGTCTCGACCGTGGTGACCGTGCGCTCGGCGGCGACCTTCCCGGTCAACCCGTCGAGCAGCGCCGCGGCCAGGCCGCGGCCGCGCTGCGCGTGGTCCACGGCCACCTGCCACACCACCAGCGTGTGCGGGCGGTCGGGGCGCAGGTAGCCGGTCACGAAGCCGGCCACACCGCCCTCCTCGTCACGCGCCACCACCGAGGTGGCGGCGAAGTCGCGGCACCACAGCAGATAGCTGTAGGAGGAGTTGAGGTCGAGAACCTTGGAGTCACGGGCGATACGCCAGATCTCGGCTCCGTCGGACACGCTCGGGTGGTCGATCCGCAGTCCGTCGGGCGCTTCAGTGACTTCCAGGAATTGCGCTTGTGCGGCGGTCATGCAAATTGAATTTACCGAGCAATTTCTGGGATTGCACCCGTGGAAGGGGTTACGGAATGGGAGATTCCGTGCTATCGCGCGCGGGTGGGCGCGTACGCGAGCTGAAGGCTGATTGTCCCGATATGAGGCGGGCGAAACCGGACGTAGCGGATCGCGTGTGGAGTACGTCACAAGCCTGTAACTCTGCCGAGACCTGTCGGAATTGCACCGGTTTCTCTTGTCGAAACCTTTGTGTTTACGTCTCGGAAAACGGGGCAGGAGCAGTACGGGAAGCTGTTCTGATAAACGCGTGAGAAATGACTGTAGAGAGCTGGGTGGTGACTAGGGAAGAGGCCGGAGGGAAAAAGAAAGGCGCCACCCTGGAAAAGGGCGACGCCAATCTTCGCGTACGGTTGTCGGTGGAGAACGCGGTTTTCGGCCGGGCCCCGGCGTCAGGCCCAGGCGCCCGCCACCGCGCGCCGAGCGCCCTCCAGGTCCACCGTGAGACCCGCCTCCACGAGCGCCGCGCCGAGCGCCGTGACCGACGCCCCCACCACGTCCCGCGACGCACCCGGCCAGTGGTGGTCGACCCGGATCATCGCCGCCGCCAGGGGCCCCGGACCCGCCACCAGCGGCAGCAGCGCCTCGCCTGCGTGATCAGGACGTCCTGTGAGGAGTCCGATACGCCGAGGAGCCGGGCCACCCGGTCCTCGACGCAGGCGAAGTGCTCCGCGCTCACCGGGGGCAGGCCGAGGAACGGGTGTGTCACGGTGGTGCTCTCTTCTCGGCTCGGGCCGATGCCGGTGTCGACCCTGTCCGTCGGCCTCTTAGGCTTCCTTCCATGAGCGATCGTGGGGTGCTGCACGTGAAGGGGCGGGTCCTGGCCGGGCCCGACGACGTACGCGACGAGCTGTGGGTGATCGACGGCAAGGTCAGCTACGACCGTCCTGCCGCCGCCGGGCTCGACGTGACCACCGTCCAGGGCTGGGCGCTGCCCGGCCTCGTCGACGCCCACTGCCACGTGGGCCTCGACGCGCACGGCCCCGTTCCCGCCGAGACGGCCGAGAAGCAGGCCCTGACCGACCGCGAGATCGGGGCGCTGCTGCTGCGCGACGCGGGCTCGCCGTCCGACACCCGCTGGATCGACGACCGTGAGGACCTGCCCAAGATCATCCGGGCGGGCCGGCACATCGCCCGTACCCGCCGCTACATCCGCAACTACGCGCACGAGATCGAACCCGACGACCTCGTCGCCTACGTCGCGCAGGAGGCCCGGCGCGGCGACGGCTGGGTCAAGCTCGTCGGCGACTGGATCGACCGCGAGGCGGGCGACCTCACCGCCTGCTGGCCGCGCGGCGCCGTCGAGGCGGCCATCGCGCAGGCACACCGGCTCGGTGCCCGGGTGACCGCGCACTGCTTCGCCGAGGACTCGCTGCGCGATCTCG
Source organism: Streptomyces beihaiensis (assembly GCF_026274175.1). Lineage (GTDB taxonomy): Bacteria > Actinomycetota > Actinomycetes > Streptomycetales > Streptomycetaceae > Streptomyces > Streptomyces beihaiensis. The sequence goes on along the minus strand of NZ_JAPHNL010000333.1, from coordinate 15,949 downwards.
TCGAGGCGGGCATCGACTGCGTCGAGCACGCCACCGGCCTGACCGAGGACACCATCCCGCTCTTCGCCGAGCGGGGCGTCGCGATCGTCCCCACACTGGTCAACATCGCCACGTTCCCCCAGCTCGCCGCAGGCGGTGAGCAGAAGTTCCCGCGCTGGTCCGCGCACATGCGCCGGCTGCACGAGCGCCGCTACGACACCGTGCGCGCCGCCCACGACGCCGGCATCCGCGTCTTCGCCGGCACCGACGCGGGCGGCTCCCTCGCTCACGGCCTGGTGGCCGACGAGGTCGCCGAGCTGGCCAAGGCGGGCATCCCGGCCGTCGAGGCGCTCTCGGCCGCGACGTGGGGCGCGCGCGAGTGGCTGGGGCGGCCGGGCCTCGTCGAAGGCGCCGACGCGGACCTCGTCGTGTACGAGTCCGATCCGCGCCACGACCTGCGGGTGCTGGCCGCGCCGCGGCGGGTCGTGCTGCGGGGCCGGGTCGTCGGCTGACCGTGCGTTCCGATACCGCGTAAGGAAGTTGACGGAACGTGACGCGTGGACGGTGCCGCTCGTTGAACACCGTTCGGTCGAACTCGCCTGGTCGTGTGGAGTGTTCGAGGCGAGTTCGTGGCGAGGGTGGCGCAGGAGAACAACGAGCCTCAGGATTCGAATGTGCGCGCGGAAACCCCTCTTTGGGGTGAACTGACGCCAGGTTGTCGCCCGTTCACTCTGAGTGCGTAAAGATTCCCTCAGTCGATGACGATCGGCGACCGGCCGCCGTCGGTGCCCTGTGATGTCGCATGTCCCATGTCCCGTTCCCATGTCCCGACATCAGGCGGCCGCACTGTCCCACCCGACCGATTCCGTCCTGGGGGTCCCACCAGCATGCCAAGATCCACTCTGACCACCGCCGCACGCACGCCCGTGCGTCGCATCGCCGCGACGGCCGCGGCCACCGCCCTCCTCGCCGGTCCCGCCGCGCTCGCCGCCGCCGGACCCGCGAACGCCACCGGCGACCACGGCGGCAACGCAGGCAAGGCGAGCGCCGCGGTGCTCCGCACCGGCCTGGACGTCTCCCTGCTCAACAAGACCGTGGACGTCCCCCTGAACGCCACGCTCAACGCGGTCCAGGCCCCCGCGGGCGCCGAGAAGACCGCGCTGACCGCCCACCTCGACGGCGTGGACGGCGGCCGGCCGTTCAGCGTGCTGCGCGCGGACGTGGCCAAGGCCCGCGCCACGGTCGACGACAAGAAGGCGGAGGGCTTCACCCGGCTCGTCCACGCCAAGGTGCACGTGCCGGGCCTTCCGCTGCTCTCCCTCATCGAGGTCGACCAGGTCACCTCCAGGGCGTTGTGCGTGGCGGGCCACAAGCCGGTCGCCGAGGCGAACGTGCTGGGCTCGGTCACCGTCCTCGGCAAGAAGGTGAAGCTCACCGCGGGCGGCACCACCCAGATCAAGGTGCCGCAGGTCGGCGAGGTCTCCCTCACCCTGTCCGACACGTCGACCACGTCCACGACGGCGGCCGCGGCCGCGCTGCGGCTCAAGGTCTCCGTCAACCCGCTCAACCTCAACGTCGCCGACGTCAAGGGCGACGTCACCCTCGCGGGCGCCACCTGCACGGCGCCGACGGCGGCCCCGGCCGCCGCCTCCCCGACGCCCCAGGGCGGCAGCGCCGCCGAGCCCGTCACCGACAAGGCGTCGTCCGGCAAAGCGTCGTCCGGCAAGGACCTCGCCGAGACCGGCGGCAGCTCGATGACGCCCTACGTCGCGGGCGGCGCCATCGCACTGCTCGTGGCGGGCGGCGGCGCCGTCGCCGTCGCCCGACGCGGGCGCGGCCTGCGCGGCTGACGCGTCCGCGCCGCTCGTCCCGCCCGGGCCTGTCCGATGCGCACCAGCGCGTCGGACAGGCCCGGTTCCGCTTCTCGGCCCTCAGTCCTCAGCCCCGCAACGCCCGCGCCAGCGCCGTCACGAACCGGTCGCTCGTCGCCCGGTCCCGCACGGCGATCCGCAGCCAGTCCGGGCCGAGCCCCGGGAACGTGTCCCCGCGCCGCACCGCGAAACCCGCGCCGCGCAGCCGCTCCCGCACGGCCGCGGCCCCCGGCACCCGTACGAGGACGAACGGGCCCTGCGCGGGAGCGGCCACCGCCACCCCGAGATCGTCCAACCCGCCCAGCCGGCCCACCAGATGCTCCCGGTCGTCGCGGACGGCCAGTGCCGCGTCCGCCGCCTCCGCGACCCCGCGCGCCGACATGCAGGCCACGGCCGCCACCAGCGCGGGCGACGACACCGGCCACAGCGGCTGCGCCCGCTCCAGCGCGGCGATGGTCTCCGGCTCCGCGACCACGTACCCGACCCGCAGCCCGGCCAGCCCCCACGTCTTCGTCAGACTGCGCAGCACCACGAGCCCCGGCACGTCGGTGCGCCCCGCGAGGGATTCACGCTCACCCGGTACCGCGTCCATGAACGCCTCGTCGACCACCAGGTGGCGGCCGGGCCGGGCGAGCCGGGCCAGCGCGTCCGCCGGATGCAGGACCGACGTCGGGTTGGTGGGGTTGCCGACGACCACCAGGTCCGCGTCGCCCGGCACGGCCGCCGGGTCGAGCCGGAACCCGTCCGCCTCCCGCAGCAGCACCCGGCCCACCGCGTGCCCGGCGTCCGCGAGCGCCGCCTCCGGCTCCGTGAACTGCGGGTGCACCACCACCGGACGCCGAACCGGCAATGCCCGCGCCAGCAGCACGAACGCCTCCGCCGCGCCGGCCGTCAGCAGCACCCGCTCCACCGGCACCCCGTGCCGCGCCGCCACGGCCGCCCGCGCGGCCCGCCCGTCCGGGTAGGCGGCCAGGCCGTCGAGAGCGCCCGCGATGTGCGCGCGCAACCAGTCCGGCGGGGTGCCCGTCCGCACGTTCACCGCGAGATCCGTCAGCTTCTCGCCGCCGTCCCGGACCTCGGCGTCACCGTGGTGGCGCAGGTCGGGGCCGGGCTCCGGGGCCTGCTCCCGGTGTGCCGCGGCCGGGGCGGGCGCGAACCGCAGCTCCATGTCCGGGCGGGCCGCCGCCCAGCCCTCCGCCTGGGCCCGCCACCGCTCGCCGCCGGGCAGCGGCTCGTACGGCAGCACCACGATCGTGCGCGCGCCGAGCGTCGCGCACCGGTCGAGCCCGGAGGGCACATCCGGCGCCGCCGACGCCACGAAGGCCGGTTCCACGCCCGCGCAGCCACTGCCGTCCCACAACAGCCGTGCGGCGGCGGCGAGTTCGGCCCGAGCATACGGGTCCGAGCCGCCGCGCCCCACGAGCAGCACCGTCACACCGGCCCGGTCGTACGGGGTGCGGGCGCCGCCACCCAGCGCGTCGTCGAGCCGCCGCTCCAGGGCGGCGAGCAAAGCCGGGGGAGGGGTCTGCACGGGTCTGGCTCCTTGGTGGTGCGAGCGGGGGAGTGCGAAGAGGAACGCCCGAGGGCGAGGGGACGGGCAGGCGGGGAACAAGGGGGGACGCGGGCGCGGTGCGTCGAGCGCGCGCCCCTACCCGGCCCGTGCCACCGCACACGTCACCCGCCCCGGGCCGCCGTCAGGCCCCGCCGACGTCCGCTTGGGCACGAGCAGCGGCCCCTGCCCGTACGCCAGCGCCGCGGCCTCGGCGACCGACGGCGTGCCCGCCGCGCGCTGAGCCGACCGCGACGGGTGCGGCACCACCACGTCGGCCAGACGCTCCGCGGGGAACGTCACCAGCGACGTGCCGAGCGCCCCGGCCGCCCCTACGATGCCCGGCTCCCGCCCCTTCGAGTCGACCGTCGCGAGCGCCACCACGACGAGGTCACGCCCCGCCCCGGCCGCCGCCTGCCTGAGCACCGCCGCGACGAGCGCGAGCACCTCGTCCGTGGACACGCCCGCGCGCGCCCCCACGCCCACGACCACGTCGCCGGGGCCACCCCCGGTGTGCGGGGCGGACGCCGCATGGGATAGCAAGGGCCCATGGCGGTGTTCGTGGCGCTCGGCGCCTTCCTGATGACCCTGGTCGGCGGCTGGACCGCGCGCCGGGTCACCGACCGGCGCCACCTGGTGCTCGGTCTCGCCGGCGGCCTGATGCTCGGCGTCGTCGGCCTCGACCTGCTCCCGGAGGCCCTGGACACGGCGGGCGGCGACGTGTTCGGGGTGCCCGCGGCGCTGCTGCTCTTCGTCGCGGGCTTCCTCGGCGCGCACGTCCTCGAACGCCTCCTCGCCCGCCGCCAGGCCCCGCACGGCGCCGAGGAGCACGCCCACGAGCGGGCCAGGGCCCCCGAGGTCGGCCTCACCGCGGCCTCCGCCATGGTCGGGCACAGCCTGATGGACGGCATGGCCATCGGCGCGGCGTTCCAGGTGGGCGGCGGCATGGGCGTCGCCGTGGCGCTCGCTGTCATAGCCCACGACTTCGCCGACGGCTTCAACACGTACACGATCACCCACCTGTACGGGAACGCCCGCCGCAAGGCCCTCGCGATGCTCCTCGCGGACGCGTGTGCGCCGGTGCTCGGCGCCGCGTCGACGCTCCTGTTCACCATTGCGGCCCAATGGCTCGGCGGCTATCTCGGCTTCTTCGGCGGTGTGCTGCTCTACCTCGCGGCGGCGGAGATCCTGCCGGAGGCCCACCACGAGCACCCGGCCCGCTCGACCCTGCTGTGCACGGTCGCGGGCGCGGCGTTCATATGGCTCGTGGTCGGCATGGCCGGCTGACCGCGTGCCGGTGCGGGCCGCCGCGATGCTCACGGCGTGCACCGGTCGACCAGGCGCCGCGCCACGTCGGGCAGCGCCGCCCAATGGGTGTGCAGATAACTCGCGTGCACACCGTCCTGCACGAAACCCTCGACGCGCCGCTCCGGGAGCCGCATGCCCCACGCGGGCGTCGGGCCCGCGCCCGGTTCGAGCACCGTGCGGTGGAACTCGTGGCCGCGCATCCGCGCCCCGGCCGGGGCCAGGACGCTGTCGGAGACCGCCACCGCGTCCCGGTAGCCGAGGGTGAGGCGGCCGGACATCCGCGCGGTGGCGTCGAGCACGCCGCACATCGGCTGGTCGTCGAGACTGCGGGCCAGATAGAGCAGGCCCGCGCACTCCGCCACGACGGGGGCGCCCGAGCCCGCCAGCTGGGCCACGGCCTTGCGGAGGGGTTCGTTGGCCGAGAGTTCGGCCGCGTACACCTCGGGGAACCCGCCGCCGATGACCACTGCCGCGGTGTGGTCCGGGAGGGTCTCGTCGTGGAGCGGGTCGAAGGGGACCACCTCCGCGCCGCGGGCGCGCAGCATTTCCGTGTGTTCCGCGTACGAGAACGTGAAGGCTGCGCCGCCTGCTACTGCCACGACCGGTTTCGTTCGCGGGTGCGGGTCCGTCGTGGTCGACCGCGCCTGTGGCGGGTCACCCGCACTCCACTCGTCGGCCTGTAGCCGCGGCGCCGTCCTCGCCAGTGCCAGCAGGCCCTCCAGGTCGCACGCACCGCGCACCATCTCCGCCGCCGCCCGCACCGACTCCACCGCCTCGGCGCTGCGCTCCGCCACCGGGACGAGCCCCAGGTGGCGGGAGGGCGTGGCCACGCGAGGGGCGCGGCGCAGGGCACCGTAGACCGGGACGCCCACCTCCTCGAGGGCCTCGCGCAGCAGCGCCTCGTGGCGGTCCGAGCCCACCTTGTTGAGGATCACGCCCGCGAGCCGCACCTGCGGGTCGAACGAGGCGAAGCCGTGCACGAGCGCCGCCACCGAACGTGACTGCGACGAGGCGTCGACGACGAGGACCACCGGCGCCTTGAGCAGTTTGGCGACGTGCGCGGTCGACGCCAGCTCGCCTTCCCCGGACGCGCCGTCGAACAGCCCCATCACGCCTTCCACGACGGCCAGTTCGCAGCCGCGCGCGCCGTGCGCGAACAGCGGCGCGATCAGGTCGGGGCCGCACATGTACGCGTCCAGGTTGCGGCCGGGGCGGCCCGTCGCGAGCGCGTGGTAGCCGGGGTCGATGTAGTCGGGGCCGACCTTGTGCGGGGAGACCGCCAGGCCCCGCTGCGCGAACGCCGCCATCAGGCCGGTGGCCACCGTCGTCTTGCCGGTCCCGGACGCCGGCGCGGCGACGACCAGGCGGGGAACGCTGACTACCACTCGATGCCCCGTTGGCCCTTCTGACCCGCGTCCATCGGGTGCTTCACCTTCGACATGTCGGTGACCAGGTCCGCGGCGTCGAGCAGCGCCTGCGGGGCGTTGCGGCCGGTGATGACGACGTGCTGCTGCCCCGGACGGTCGCGCAGCACCCGCACCACCTCGTCGACGTCGACCCAGCCCCAGTGCAGCGGGTAGGCGAACTCGTCGAGCACGTACAACTTGTACGTCTCGGCGGCCAGATCACGTTTGACCTGCTCCCAGCCCTCGCGGGCCTTCTCCTCGTTGTCGTGGTTGTCGCCGTGGATGTCGCGCTGGACCCAGGACCAGCCCTCGCCCATCTTGTGCCAGGCCACCGTGCCGCCCTCGCCGCTGGCCCCGAGCACCTTGAGCGCGTTCTCCTCGCCGACCTTCCACTTCGCCGACTTGACGAACTGGAACACCCCGATCGGCCAGCCCTGGTTCCAGGCACGCAGCGCGAGCCCGAACGCGGCCGTCGACTTGCCCTTGCCGACACCGGTGTGGACGAGGACCAGCGGCCGGTTGCGTCGCTGGCGCGTCGTCAGTCCGTCGTCCGGCACGACGCTCGGCTGTCCCTGCGGCATTAGGCGGCCCTCCTGGTGGTGTGGTTCCTGGCGCGGTTCGTTGCCTGTGCCTGTGTGTTCTGTACGCTCTTGACGAGCCCGGTGATGGCGTCCGCCCGCAGCTCGTCCAGCGTGACGGCCTGACCGCCGAGCTGTGCGGCCAGCTGCCCGGCCAGGCCGAGCCGCACCATCCCCGTCTCGCAGTCCACGACCACGGACGCCGTGCCCTCGGCCGCGTGCAGCCCGGCCGCCCGCCCCGCGAGCTTCACCGGGTCCGGACCGCCGGTCGCCCGCCCGTCGGTCACGACGACCATGAGCGGGCGCCGCGCCGGGTCCCGCAGCCGCTCGACGCGCAGCACCTCGTGGGCCTTGAGGAGCCCGGCGGCCAGCGGAGTGCGTCCGCCGGTGGGCAGCGATTCGAGGCGGGCGGCGGCGGTGTCCACGGACGACGTGGGCGGCAGCGCCACCTCGGCGCCCGCCTTGCGGAACGTCACGAGCCCCACCTTGTCGCGCCGCTGGTACGCGTCGAGCAGCAGCGACAGCACGGCGCCCTTCACCGCGCCCATCCGCTGCCGGGCCGCCATCGACCCGGAGGCGTCCACCACGAACAGCACGAGGTTGCCCTCGCGGCCCTCGCGGGTTGCCTGGCGCAGGTCGTCACGGCGTACGACGAGACCGGGCCCCGACCGGCCGCGGGTGCGCTGGTGCGGCGCCGCGGCCTGCACGGTCGCCGCCAGGTGCAGTTTGGTGAGGGCTCCGCGGGGGCGGGTGGCGCCCGTGGTGCGGCCGTGCTCGGTACGGGCCCGCGACCGCCGCCCGGCCGCGCCCTCGCCGAGGCCGGGCACACTGAGCATCTTCGTACGGAACGGCTCTCCGGCACGGACGGCCCGCTGCTCCGCGGGCGCTGCGGCGCAGGCCGGGGCGGACGCTTCGGCGGGAGCCTCACCGGTCCGGCTCTCCCGGCCGCCTTCCGGTGCGTTCCCCTGAGGCGGCACGCCGCCACCGCCGCCACCGGGCCCCGGACCACGGTCGTCGGGCCCGTCGGGCTCACCTGGCCCGTCCGGCTCGGGGTCGTCCTCCGGCTCGTCCGGGCCGAACCGGTCCAGCGTCTCGTCGAGCTTGTCCTCGTCGAGGCCCGGCGCGTCGAACGGGTTGCGGCGGCGCCGGTGCGGCAGCGCGAGCAGCGCGGCCTGGCGCACGTCGTCGGAGTTCACCTCGGTGCGGCCCGCCCACGCGGCGAGCGCGGTCGCGGTCCTCGCCATCACGATGTCCGCGCGCATCCCGTCGACCTCGAAGGCGGCGCAGGCCGCGGCGATCTGGGTCAGCGCCCGGTCGCCGAGCCGGACGCGGGGCAGCAGCTCCCGTGCGGCGACGATCCGGCCTCGCACGCCGTCCTCCTCGGCGGCCCAGCGCGCGGCGAAGCCCTCCGGGTCGTCGTCGTAGGCGAGGCGGCGCCTGACGACCTCGACGCGCTGCTCGGGCTCCCGGGAGGCGGCCACCTCCACGGTCAGACCGAACCGGTCCAGCAGCTGCGGCCGCAGCTCGCCCTCCTCCGGGTTCATCGTGCCGACGAGCAGGAACCGCGCGGCGTGCCGCACCGACACGCCCTCCCGCTCGACGTAGGAGGCCCCCATCGCGGCGGCGTCCAGGAGCAGGTCGACCAGGTGGTCGTGGAGCAGGTTGACCTCGTCGACGTACAGAATCCCGCGGTGCGCGTCGGCGAGCAGCCCCGGCTCGAACGCCTTGACGCCCTCCGCGAGCGCCCGCTCGATGTCGAGCGCCCCGACGAGCCGGTCCTCGGACGCCCCGACCGGCAGCTCGACCATGCGCGCGGCCCGCGCGACCCCGGGGGCGGCCGGGTGCGGCCCGTCGGGGCACCGCGGGTCGGGCGCCTGCGGGTCACAGGAGAACCGGCACCCGCCGACGACCGTGACATCCGGCATGAGCGCGGACAGGGCCCGTACGGCGGTGGACTTGGCGGTCCCCTTCTCACCGCGTACGAGCACACCGCCGACGGCGGGGGAGACGGCGTTCAGGAGCAGAGCGAGCCGCAGGTCGTCCTGACCGACGACGGCCGTGAACGGAAACGGTGTGGTCATCGGACGACCTCCGGAGTACGTGGACCTGAGGGAGAGCGCCCCTTCAGGGGCGCGGGACAGTGTCGATCGGCGGCTCTCACGTGGGCGCCCCCGGCGGAACGAACGGCAAGCCGGGTGGCGCGCCGCCCTCGATCAACCGCCACAGCGCGTCCGTGTCGGCATACCGCTCCACCAGATCCCCGAGCCGGTCCAGCTGCTCCTCCCGCAGCGCCTCGAACGACGTGTCCGGCGCCGGGACGAACCGCCGCCCCGCCGCTTCGGCGACCCGCGCAAGGAACGCCCGCCGGAACCCGTCCGACTCCAGGGACCCGTGCCAGTGCGTGCCCCACACGGCCCCGACCCGGCACCCGTCCAGGAACGGCTCACCACCGCAGACGTCGGCGACGCCGTGATGGATCTCGTACCCGTCGACCCGCTCCCCGAGCGCCTCACCGACCGGCCGGGCCAGCGTCTTCTCGCGGGCGAACCTCACCCGTACGGGGAGCAGTCCGAGCCCCGGCACGGCCCCGGCCCGCGACTCGACCTCGTCGTCGATGTGCTCGCCGAGCACCTGGAACCCGCCACAGATCCCGAGCACCGGCCGGCCCTGCGCGGCCCGCCGTGCCAGCGCGTGCGCGAGCCCCCGTTCGCGCAGCCACTCCAGGGCCTTGACGGTCCCGCGGGTGCCCGGCACGACCACCAGGTCCGCGTCCGCGAGCTCCTCGGCCCGGTCCACGAACCGCACGACGACTCCGGGCTCGGCGGCCAGCGCGTCGACATCGGTGAAGTTCGACATCAGCGGCACCGCGCACACCGCGACCCGCAGTACGTCCTCGCCGACCGGCGGCGCGACGACCGACTCGCGCACGGCGCCCCGCAGGGACACCCGCAGCCCGTCCTCCTCGTCGATGCCGAGCCCGTGCTGAAACGGCAGCACACCGTACGTGTCCCGGCCCGTCAGGGACTTGAGCATGTCGAGGCCCGGCTCCAGGAGGCTGACGTCGCCGCGGAACTTGTTCACCAGGTACCCGGCGAGCAGCTCCTGGTCCTCGGGCGCGAGCAGCGCCGTCGTGCCGAAGAACGACGCGAAGACGCCGCCGCGGTCGATGTCGCCGACCACGAGCACCGGCAGCCGGGCGGCCCGCGCGATGCCCATGTTGACGATGTCGGTGCGGCGCAGGTTGATCTCGGCCGGTGAGCCGGCCCCCTCACAGATCACGGCGTCATGACTGCCCCGCAACTCCTCCAGGCACCCCACCACCGTGTCGAGCAGCGCCGCCTGCCCGCCCGTCTCCCGCCGACGCCCCGGTACGGAGCGCTCCGCGCCGCCTCTCCACTCGTGATAGCCGCGGGCGCTCAGCTCGCCCACCGGCTTGCCCATGAGGACGACCTGGCTGGTGCGGTCGCTGCCCGGCTTGAGCAGCACCGGATTCATCAGCGCGCTGGGCTCCACCCGGCATGCCTGCGCCTGCATGGCCTGCGCGCGGCCGATCTCGGCGCCCTCCCGCGTCACGAAGGAGTTGAGGGACATGTTCTGCCCCTTGAACGGCGCGACCTTCACGCCCTGGCGCACCAGCCACCGGCAGATGCCCGCCGTGACGACGCTCTTGCCCGCGTCGGAGGTGGTGCCCGCGACGAGCAGCCCTCCGCTCCGCCGTGGCCGACTCATCGACGCTTCCTTCCCAGCACGCGCGCACCCACACAGACCCCCAGGGCGAGCAGACTCACCCGCCGCGAGAGCCGCGCGGCGCGCTCCACGTCCCGTACACGGACCTCGCGCCCGGCCGGGTTCAGCTCGGGCCGGTGCTCGACCCGGCCGCCGTACGCGAGGGTCCCGCCGAGCCGCACCCCGAGCGCCCCCGCGAACGACGCCTCGACGACCCCGGCGTTCGGGCTCGGGTGCCGGAACGCGTCCGCGCGCCAGGCGCGTGCGGCCTCGCGCGGACGGCCGCCCGCGAGCACGGCGAGGGCGGCGGTCAGGCGGGCGCCCGGCCATCCGGCCACGTCGTCGAGGCGGGCCGAGGCCCAGCCGAACCGTGCGTACTTCGGTGACTTGTGGCCGACCATCGCGTCGAGGGTGTTCACGGCGCGGAAGGCGAGCAGGCCGGGCACCCCGGCGACCGCGCCCCACACGAGTGCGCCGACGACGGCGTCGGAGGTGTTCTCGGCGACGGACTCGACGACGCCGCGCGCGATCCCGTCGGCGTCGAGCCCCTCGGGGTCCCGGCCGCACAGCCGCGGCAGCAGTTCCCGCGCTCGTGCGATGTCTTCCGCGGTCCCGGCCTCCAGGGCGGCGCCGATGGCACGCGCCTCACGTCCCAGCGAGGTCCCGCCGACGACGGCCCACGTGGCGGCGGCGGTCAGCACGGCCGATGCGGCGGGGGAGGGGCGGGTGAGGCGGGAGGCGAGGGCCCCGGCCGCGGCGGCGCCGCCCACGCAGACCGCGGCGTGCAGCGCGCCCGCGCCCCGGTGGTCGCGCCACAGACGGTGTTCCACGGCGGCGGCCGCCCGGCCGAACCCGGCGACGGGGTGCCCGCGGCGCGGATCACCGAGCAGCAGATCGGCTAGCAGTCCGGCGGCGGTCCCGTACGCGTGGGCGCGCTCGGTCCGCGTGGCGCCGCGCAGGGCGAACATGGCGGTAGTTGTCCTCACTCAGGGTGTCCACGCCCTGGTTCGACGAGACCGGCAGCGTGAGTTCCTGGCTCGTCCTCCCGGAAAGAGGCTTCCGGTGAGGAACTGACAGTGGCGGGACCGCGCCGGATTCGCACCGGCTTCCTCGAACTGCTGCCGAAGGTATATGGCGGGGGAAGTCCACCACGGTCGGCGAAGGCGCGTCAACTCGCCGTTGACCTGTGGTGGCGGAGTGTGGCCGGAGCCACAGAACCGGAGTCACCGAAGGGGTGCGGGACGTGGTCCCGCACCCCTTGGCGATGGTTCCGATCGGCTGATCGGCCGGAGCCGTCAGGCCACGATCACGTAGATCCCGTACGCGACCGCCGCCGCGCACAGCGCGAAGCACACGTACGCGCCGGACGTGGTGAGCGCCGCGGAGCCTTCCCGCTCGCCCGCCGGCCCCCGCTTGGAGAGGGCGACGATGCCGAGCGTGAACAGGCCCACGAGGCCGACGGTGAGCGCGAGGCTGACACCGAAGACGGTGCCGAGAGCTGCCCAGTCGATGGTCATGGTGGTGTGTCTCTCTGTCTCTTCGTTACGCCGACGGCGACTGGACGGCGGCGGCGGGCCGTGCGGTGGCCTCGGCCACCGGCGACTCGATGATCACGGGCTCGACCTCGACCGGAGCGGCGGGCGTGCCGATCTCGTCGGCGTTCACGTTCGCGTGGGTCACCGAGTTGCGGCGCGACAGGCGCCAGATGACCGCGGCACCGGCGACCAGGATCGCGGCCGTGAGTCCGATGCCCCACGTGCCCTGCTCGGTCAGGAACTCGGCGCCCGCGCCGACCAGGGCCGCGGCGGGCAGCGTCAGCACCCATGCGACGGCCATCCGGGAGGCGACGGACCAGCGCACCACACCGCCCTTGCGGCCGAGGCCCGCGCCCATCACACCGCCGGAGCAGACCTGGGTGGTGGAGAGCGAGAAGCCGAGGTGCGAGGAGGCGAGGATCGCGGTCGCCGCGCTGGTCTGCGCGGCGAAGCCCTGCTGCGGCGCCAGTTCGGTCAGGCCCTTGCCCATGGTGCGGATGATGCGCCAGCCACCGATGTACGTGCCGAGCGCCATGGCCGTACCGGCCGACAGGATGACCCACAGCGGCGGGTCCGAGTGCGGCGCGATGGCGCCGCCGGTGATCAGGGCCAGGGTGATGATGCCCATCGTCTTCTGCGCGTCGTTGGTGCCGTGCGCGAGAGAGACGAGGCCGGCGGAGGCGATCTGTCCGGCCCGGTAGCCCGTGGAGGTGGCCTTGGCGTCGGCGTTCTTGCTGATGCGGTAGGTGAGCCGGGTGGAGAGCATCGCGGCGAGACCGGCGACGAGCGGCGCGGCGACGGCGGGGAGCACGACCTTGGTGAGGACGGTGCCGCCGTTGACCGAGCCCCAGCCCACCGACATGACGGCGGCGCCGATCAGCCCGCCGAACAGGGCGTGCGAGGAGCTGGACGGCATGCCGAGCAGCCAGGTCAGCAGGTTCCAGAGGATGGCACCGACGAGCGCGGCGAAGATGACCTCGGTCTTGAGGCCGTTCTCGTCGACGATGCCGCCGGAGATGGTCTTCGCTACCTCGACGGACAAGAAGGCCCCGACGAGGTTGAGGACGGCGGACATGGCCACCGCCACTTTCGGCTTGAGGGCTCCGGTCGAGATGGTCGTCGCCATCGCGTTCGCGGTGTCGTGAAAACCGTTGGTGAAATCGAAGACCAATGCGGTGATGATCACGATCGCCAGCAGCGGGGTGATGGCCTCAAGTGCCATATGCGTTTGTCCGTTCCGGGTTGCGGGTGGCGGCCTCGCTGACCGCGGCAGATCGCCGCAGCCTCGGGGAACATAAGTGCGGTTGGTGAACGGAAGGTGAACTGACGGGGGACTCCAGGAAGCCTGGACGGAGAGTGATTGGGTGGATACCTGACCTTGAGTCCGCGAAGTCCGTGATCTCCCTTGGGATTCCGCCGCGATCAGCCCCGCGCGAACTGCCTGAGCCGGGCCGCCGAGCCGTTGAAGAGATTCTGGTCACCCGGCAGTCGGCCACCGGTCCTGAACTGCCAGAACGTCCAGGTCGACCAGCCGCCCGGCACGGGTCCCGCGCTGTCTGCGTAGCGGGCGAGCAACAGGGCGTGATCGCCGGAGAAGGCCCTGCTGTCACCCGTGCACGTCGTCCACCAGCCCTGATCGGTGTAGATCACCGGGCGGCGGCCGGTGGCGCGCCGCACCTCCGTCAGGGCGAGCGCGGCGGCGGCCGGGGCGATCCTCGTCGGGGCGGTCCTCATCGAACCGGTTGTAGTGCCGTACGGGCCCCGCTCCGTGGTGCGACGCCCCGGCCGCGCGGCGTGTTCCCCCAGGTGGGGGCAGTGGAAGGATAAAGACCATGACGGAAACGGGCACGGACGACACAGGCACGGACACGGACGTCGAGCGGGCGTGGGGCGCGGCGTGGCGGGACCTCGTCGCGACCGCGCGCCGCACGGTCGAGGACGGGCTCGTCGTCGGCACCTCCGGCAACGTCTCGACGCGCGTCGCCGGCCGCGAGGACGGCGGCCCGGACGGCGGCCGCGGCGAGGACGTCGTCCTCGTCACGCCGAGCGGCGTCCCCTACGACCGGCTCGGCCCGGACGACCTGCTCGCCGTCGGCCTCGACGGCACGCGGCGCGCGGGCACCCTCACCCCCACCAGCGAGCTGCCCCTGCACCTCGCCCTGTACCGCACCACCGACGCCCGCGCCGTCGTCCACACCCACGCGGTGCACGCCACCGCCGTCTCGACGCTCGTCGACGAGCTGCCGCCCGTCCACTACATGACGGCGGCCCTCGGCGGACCGGTGCGCACCGCCCCGTACGCCACCTACGGCACCGAGGAACTCGCCGCGCACATGCTCACCGCGCTGACCGGACGCACGGCGTGCCTGCTGCGCAACCACGGAACCGTCGCCCACGGAGCGACCCTCGCCCAGGCATACGACCGGACCGCCCAGCTGGAGTGGATGTGCCGCCTGTGGCTCACCGCCCACTGCGTGCCGGGGCTCACCCCCTCGCTCCTCACCGACGACCAGCTGCGCGAGGCGGGGGAGAAGCTGAGCGGCTACGGGCAGCCGGGCTGACGCGGCCGGACAGCCCCGGACGTCACCCGCTCCCGCCGCCTGGCTGGCCGGGGCGGGCCGGGCCGCCGACACTGGACGGGTGCGCACCGCCAAAGCGACGGCCGCCGCCGTCACCACCGTCCTCGGGGCCTCGGCCGCCGTGATCGCCGCCGGCCGCCTGGCCGGCGACGCCGCGCTCAAGGCGCCGCCGGGCCGCCCGCTGCCCACCGAGCCTCGGCTCACCGTCCACGCCACCGCCGCGGGACGCATCTCCCTCACCCGCGACCTGGCCTCACTGCGCCCCGGCAGGTACGGGCTCGCGGGCGACGGCTGCCACGCCGTGGTCGGGCCCGTCGTGGAGTCGACCCCGCACCCCGCCGACACCGTCGTACGCCGCCTGGAGCGGGTCACCCACGGGAGCCTGGAGACCGGAGCTCACGTGTGGCTCACCCCGCAGCTGTACGTCGGCGACCCCAAGTCCGCGCTCGGCCTCGACCACGCCGACGTCGACGTGCCCGGCGAACTCGGCGCGCTGCCCGCCTGGTTCGTGCCCGGCGCCCGCGACACCTGGGTCATCACCGTGCACGGCCTGGGCACCACTCGCGAACACCCCATGAACCTCATGGAGTTCCTGTGCCGCCACCAGTTCCCCGTGCTCGACCTCGCCTACCGCGGCGACCTCGGCGCGCCCCGGTCCCCCGACGGCCTCGGTCACCTCGGCGAGACCGAGTGGCGCGACCTGGACGCCGCGATCCGCTACGCCGTGCGGTACGGCGCCCAGCGCGTCGTCGTGTTCGGCTGGTCCACCGGCGCCGCCATGGCGCTGCACGCCGCCGCCAAGTCCGGGGTGCGCGAGCGCATCGTGGGTCTCGTCCTCGACTCGCCCGTGCTGTCCTGGGAGGCAACGCTGCGCGCGCTCGCCGCCGCCCGGCACACCCCGGCCCCCTTGCTGCCGCTCGCCGTCCGCGCCGCCCAGGGGCGCACCGGACTGGGCGCCGACCGGCGCGCCGGGGCCGCGGGCCCGGACGCCCCGCACGTGCCCACGCTGATCCTCCACGGCCCCGACGACGAGATCGCCCCCTGGGACCTGTCCCGCCGCCTGGCCGCTCTCCGCCCCGGCATCGTCTCCCTGCACACCGTCGCCGACGCCCCGCACAACGCGATGTGGAACGCGGACCCGGACGGCTACGAGGAGGCGCTGCGACGGTTCCTCACACCGCTGATGTGAGGAGCGCCGTGCCCGCCGCGGGGCACGGAAAGGGACGGAACCGGCAAGCGGAACCCGGCCCGCACCGACCGATCGGTACGGACCGGAGCCTGCGCCCTCACCCCCGTTTGGGAAATGACGACATCACCCGCGAGACTGCCCTCGTGACGTCCCGTATCCCGCGCGACTCCAGGCTCCGCCTCGTCCGCCCGCGCCGCCAGCCCCTGGCCGCCCCGACCCCCCGGCCGGC